>NZ_JADRHM010000063.1 GCF_018205345.1 Fusobacterium sp. DD2 | reverse complement strand
CCAACTAAAGAGGAGGGGGTCTTCTTGAAGTTTTTAGATAAAATGATTTCAGATCAATACATGCATATACTCTTTCCATGCTGCTTTACTCCTTATATATATTTATTGATATATATATTATAATATACTTATAACAAATTATCAATAGCTAATATTCTACTCTTAACTTATTCTAAATGTGGTATAATTAGGTAAATAGAAAAAGCTAGGGGGAAGATAAAATGTTTACACTTATCAAAAATATTGAGATATATTCACCTGAATACCTTGGAAAAAAGGATATTTTAGTCTGCAACGACAGGATAATAGAGATTGAAGATGAGATCAGTTACAATTTGAAAAATATGAAGATTATAGATGGAAGTGGAAAAATCCTAACTTCTGGAATAATAGACCAGCACATCCATATTACAGGTGGAGGGGGAGAGGGAAGCTTTAAGACAAGAGTTCCTGAAGTAAACCTGAGCACCCTTATAAAGGCAGGAGTTACAACTACAGTGGGACTTTTAGGAACTGATTCAACTACAAGATCTGTTGAAAATCTAGTTGCTAAGACAAAAGCTCTTAAGGAAGAGGGGGTAAATGCCATGTGTCTTACAGGGGCATATTCATATCCAAGTCCAAATATTACTGGAAGCATCAAAAGGGATATCACCTTTATTGATGAGATAATCGGTGTTAAGATTGCATATTCAGATCATCGTTCTTCTGCACTTCAGGTAGAGGAGCTTGCAAGAATAGCAAGTGAAGCAAGACTTGGTGGTATGCTTTCTGGAAAGCCTGGAATTGTTACTATGCATATGGGAAATGGAAACAGCTCTATTAATCCAGTATATGAGATTATTGAAAAATATGATATTCCAATTACACATTTCAGACCTACCCATGTAGGTAGAAAAAAGGAACTATTTTATGACTGCATAGAATTTAATAAAAAGGGTGGATATATTGATATAACTGCTGATGACGAAGGAAATATTGCTCCTGTATCTGAGCTTTTAAGTATTCTTAAAGATAATGATGCCAACCTTTCAAAAGTCACTATGACCTCTGATGGGAATGGAAGCTGGTCATCTTATGACAGTGAAGGGCATCTATTAAAAATCGGTGCATCTCCATGTGATACAGTATTCAGGCAGATTACAAATCTTGTTAAAAAGGGGATATTCACATTGGATGAAGCTCTTAAATTTGGAACTTTAAATGTCGCTAAAGGACTTGGAATAGACAGTGTAAGAGGAAGTATAAAACCTGGATATTTTGCAGATTTTCTTATTATCAACAAAGATTATAATATAGAGTATGTTTTTATAAATGGCGAGATGATGATGGAGAATGGAAAGGTAATCAGAAAGGGAACTTTTGAGGATTTTTCAAATATTACAGGATAACAGATGGATATGAAAGGGGAAATAACATGAATGTAGTAGTTTACTGCGGTGCATCTGGCGGAAAAAATGACAAATATAGGTATGAAACAATATCTCTTGGTAAAATAGTTGCAAAGTATGGTCATACCCTGGTTTATGGTGGTGGAAATACAGGCCTTATGGGGAGTATTGCTGACAGTGTCCTTGAAAACAATGGAAAGGTTATAGGTATCATACCTGAATTTCTTAAAAGACGTGAAGTTGCACATAAAAAAATAACCCAGCTTATTACAGTTGAAACTATGAGTGAGAGAAAAGCTAAAATGATATCTTTAGGAGAGTTTTTTATTGCTCTTCCAGGAGGAATAGGCACTATGGAGGAGATTTCAGAGGTGCTATCCCTATATAGACTTGGAAAAATTGCATATCCCTGTGTGTTTTTTAACATAGATGGTTACTATGATACCCTTAAAAAATTCTATCAGAATATGGTAGATGAGGGATTTTTAAGTGACGAGGATTTCAGTAACATCCACTTTTTTACAACTGTAGATGACTTTGACAGGTTTTTCTCACAAAAATTATAACTGCTAAAACAAAATACCTGGTGTTTCTCTATGGAATATATTAGCAAATTCTATTTACAAAAAGTTTAAAATAAAATACCTGAGGTCTCTCTATCTCATTTCAGGATAAAGATACTCCCAGGTATTTTTATTTAAATATTATTTTTATTTGTTCTGATACTAATTTTTATAGAAAACTGTGCAAAGTATTCTATGCAATCTCCTTTTCAAGTTCCATCTCTTTTTCTAAACGAGTCTCCTCTTCTATATTATCAAGATATCTCTTAAGTTCCTCTTTTTGTGCTACTCCAATTATCTTCTCTTTCTCTTCCATAGAGATGTTTACATTGGTTCTAAGATCCTTTTCTCTATTTAAAAGTTCCACATTTCCCTTTATATCTCTTGAATCTCTTACCTCATCTGCAAATTTTTCTGCATCTACTACGAATATCTTCTTATGCTGATTAAGAGCATATCTCACTGCATACATTGTCCCTGAACCTATTGAACTTTCCACAACAATTATCCCCTTAGTAAGTCCTGATTGAAGTCTGTCCCTTGCTATTACTGCCACTGGATTGATTCTCTTAGTAGGTGGAAGCTCTGACATAATAAACCCACCATTATCCAATATCTCCTGAGCAAGTTCGTTATTTTTAACTGGTAAAATCGTTGTTGCAAGTCCCTGACCTAACACCACGCCTGTTGCTCCAATACTACCCCTATGACCGTATTCAGCACATCCTGGTGCTAAGCACCCAACATTATACCACCCATTGTCCAGTAAAAACTCTCCTATATTGTATGCAAGCTCTGTTCCATAGTTTTTCTCAAGATTTCTTGCTCCAACTATTGCAAGTGATTTTTCAAATGTGCTTTCACTTGGAAGTACTCCTTTATAATAGAGTACAAATGGAGGAACTTCTAAATTCTTTAAGTGCTCTGGATACCCATCTTCCAAATAGGTAACCAAATGGATTTTATGCTCTTTTGCTGTTCTTAATTCACTTTTAGCCTCTCTTATAGCCTTTCTGTAATTAAATGCTGATAAAAATCCTCTCAGCTCCTTTGCACAATTATCAAATTTTTTATCTGGATGTCTCAAACTACATTTTTCAACTGCTATTTCTACCAGTTCTCTTATGTTATTTCTATCAAAAAGTGACAGATTTTCCACTAACGATGCCTTAAATACCTCTGATAAAAGAAGATGATTGAATACTGATACAATATATCCATCTTTTCTTACCTTTGAATACATAAGTGATAAAACTACCATCTCTTCTCTTGTATACATCTATTACCACCCCACCCTATTAATATTTACCTATTATCTATGAAAAAAGTCTTCCTGTTTAAGAAAGACTCATATGAAGTTCTGTATTTATTTTTCTTTGGATAACAATCTATCCAATATATTATACCATATATATCATAAATATACAAATTATTAATTTTATAAATATTTTTTGTTATCTTTTCAATGGAATTCTACTTTTCCATATTTAGTGTACACTATATAACAGATTAACCTATTTATATTTTTAATATTCAACTGAATATTTATACATTCTTTACTTAAGTTTTTTCTAATTTAACTATTGATTTATATTGAATATATGTTAAACTATAGTTAAGGAACTAATTTGGGAGGTATTATATGTATCAAGAAAAAGATATTGAAAAACTTCATCTAGGGTTAAAACAGAATAATGACAGTTCATCAAATAGTGTACACGATATAGTGAACCGTATGCTATTATGCTCATCATCGTTACTATTCAGTCCAGAAGAACTACCTGAAAAATATGGAATTAATATTTGTACATTAAAAAATATGACTAAGAAAAATTCACCTTGTGTTGCAGAAATGGTAAGATTTTTAGAGGCTCTTGGAGTAAGTGTAGAAACTGACAAATCTCCATATATCAATTTTCATCTAAATGCTGAGGACTTAAAAGAGAAAGCTTCTACTAAAAAGAATAAAATCAGAGAACTTATTGTTGAATATACTAATAAAACTGGAAGACCAGTTGAGCATTTTATTGATTACAATGAATTGGATACTCGTCTTGTTCATTCAGTTTTAAAAAGTGAAAACAATCCTAAAGGAGAAGAGTTTAACAACATGCTTGAACTTATGGCATTCTTCAATATTGAATTTACAACAGTTAAACCTTTAGTATAAAATAAAAAGGAGAAAGGGTTAAACCTCTCTCCTTATTTTTTTAATTAAACATTGCTGCAAGTCCAAATAATCCAAGGAATGATAGCACAATAGCTATAAGGAAAATAACTATAATTGCCTTTATATAATTCTTCAGATTTGGATTTGTATTACTTGAAACAAGCCAAACTACCCACATAACTATATTAACTACTGGTATTACTGAAATAATACTCACAACAAGCCAATCTGTCACCTTCATTACTGGTGCCATATTGGTATTTCTTTCCTCTTCCATTTAATCTCCCCCTTGACACTTAACAGTCGATAAAAAATCATATCTCATTGCAAGCAAACTCTTTGTACTAAAATTATACTATATTTATCTTGTTTTTTCAAATACTTTCTCAATTTATCTAAATGGTCCAAAATAATTGCAATGGAAATTTGGTGATACTCTGGTACCATTTCTATTACAATTTCTTCCAGTATAAAAAGCACAATCCTTACACTTATCTGTTAAACTTCTGGTATAATTTCCAAAATAGTTGCAACGAAAGTTAGGTGATACCCTTGATCCTGTTACTCCACAGTTTCTTCCATCATAAAATCTGCAATCTTTGCATCTGTCACTTTGACCGTTAACTCTGCTGCCAAAATATGCACATGTAAAGTTTGGTGATACTGTAGAACCAGTTACCCCACAATTTCTTCCATTGTAAAATCTGCATTCCCCACATCTTCCTGCCAAAATAACCACTTCCTCTAAACATTTTATATTTTTAACTTCTTATCCTCATTCTAACACTATCAAATTCAATTTTCAAACTTATTTAGTACTTTTTTTGCTAAATATAAGACAATTCATATAAAAAATGTGGTAATATAATAATAGAACATATTATCTTTGGGAAAGAAGGTGTTAATATGAATTTTTATGTATTTACTGGGATACTGCTTACTATAACTGCTATTTTCTATATCACTTTCTATATTAAAATCTTAAAGGGATATAGGGATTTAAAGATTCTTTTTGGCTTAAATAAGCTATACGACATTATTTTTTTAGGTATAACTCTTCTAAAGGGGTATAATCATCAGCTGGGAATACTTCTTGTAATTATCAATTTTCTATCTATTGCTATTGTGACAATTAAGGTTATTATTAGAAGAGAGCCTAAAATCAAAATTCTTTTAGCTATACTAAGTCATTCAGAATGGCTCTTTATACTGTAAAATAAATATTTTCTCATATTGAATTTCTTATAATGTAGGGTTATAATCGTATTGTTAGAAGCTATATAATTCTAAAGGGGTGATTTTTAATGGCAACAAGAGTTTATGCATGTTTGCTTGGAGAATGGGTGGATATTACTGATACTGAATCTCACATTGGTACTTTACCAGTTAAAGAGTGGTTAGAGAAAGGGACTCCTCTTGATGTAGAGGGACCTGACAAAAAAGAGCTTTTTGACTATCAGGAAAGGATACTTAAATCTCCATTTGTAGATGTTTTTTATAAAGGGAAAATCTATTCTATAAGCCCAATATTTTTACAGATAGTTCGTTAAAATTAAAAAGGCTGTTGCATTTGTTAAGTCATAAAAATAAAATTCTCGGGCATTAGAAATTGTTTCGTAATTTATGAAGCGAAACAGAATACTGAAAATTTGACTGTCTGAACGAAGTGAGCTTCAAATTTTCTTTCTGTAAGCAAGATAAATAGAAAGAATTGATAGCTAAGAGAATTATATTTTTAAATATTTGCAACAGTCTCTTTTTATTTTACTTTCTTATTTTGCAACATTTGAATAGATAATTCTTTTGATTCTTTCATACTCTCCATGTTTAACAAAGAAAAGTATTGTATATACAGTTCCAGCAGTAACTTCACAACTTTGATATCTTTGAGTTTGAACAATTGTTGGAATAGTTTTTTCTAACTTTATATATGGCAAATCATCTTCAAAAAATATCTCTTCTCCATTTAGATTTTCAAATGATATCCTCTCATTTATTGTCCCCATTGTTACTGAAGAGTAATCATCTAAGTTAATTAACATACTGTCATTTACATACTCTCTACCTGCATCTATTCTTTCTATATTATATTTGTAATCGTCTCTTTCGATTTTTCTATCCTCTAAAAACTTAATCATTTTACCATTGTTGCTGTAATCAAAATGTGTAACATTTTTATTAATAAGAGTAGCATATTCTCCAGCAATTTTCTGTTTTACTTCAACTAATTTCATATTATCATCCCTCCTAAGTTGTAATCTATTTTATTTATTTTTCATAGCCTCTTCTATTGCAACAGCTACTGCAACTGTCATTCCAACCATAGGGTTATTTCCTGCTCCAATAATTCCCATCATCTCAACATGGGCAGGTACTGAAGAAGATCCTGCAAACTGAGCATCTGAGTGCATACGACCAAGAGTATCAGTCATACCATAAGAAGCTGGTCCTGCAGCCATATTATCTGGGTGAAGTGTTCTTCCTGTTCCTCCACCTGAAGCCACTGAAAAGTATTTTTTACCCTGTTCAATACGTTCCTTCTTATAAGTTCCTGCTACTGGGTGCTGAAATCTTGTAGGGTTAGTTGAGTTACCTGTAATTGATACATCAACATTTTCCCTGTGCATTATTGCAACTCCCTCTCTAACATCATTGGCACCATAGCAGTTTACCTTAGATCTCAATCCTTTAGAGTATGATTTTCTGAATACCTCTTTAAGCTCTCCTGTAGAATAGTCATACTGAGTTTCCACATATGTAAATCCATTTATTCTTGAAATAATCTGTGCTGCATCTTTTCCAAGACCATTTAAGATTACTCTAAGTGGTTTTTTTCTAACTTTATTAGCCTTTTCAGCTATTCCTATTGCCCCTTCTGCTGCTGCAAATGATTCATGCCCAGCTAGGAAACAGAAACACTCAGTATCCTCTTCAAGTAACATCTTAGCAAGGTTACCATGTCCCAATCCAACCTTTCTAATATCTGCAACTGAACCAGGAATACAGAAAGATTGCAGCCCCTCTCCTATTGCCGCAGCTGCTTCTGATGCCTTTTTACATCCTTTTTTAATAGCAATTGCAGCTCCAGCTATATACGCCCAGCATGCATTTTCAAAGCATATTGGCTGAATTGATTTAATCTGATTATATACGTCAAGCCCGGCATTTTTAGTGATTTCCTGAGCTTCCTCTAATGATTTTATTCCGTAACTATTAAGTACAGAATTAATCTTATCTATTCTTCTTTCATATGATTCAAATAAAGCCATTTTCGTACCTCCATTATTCCTTTCTTGGATCAATTATCTTAACAGCATCTGCCACTCTTCCATATTGTCCTCTTGCCTTTTCAAGTGCTGTATTAGCGTCATCTCCTGCTTTGATAAAGTCCATCATCTTTCCAAAGTTTACGAACTGGTACCCTATTATTTCATCATTTTCATCAAGTGCTATACCTGTTACATACCCTTCAGTCATTTCAAGATAACGAGGTCCTTTTTTCAATGTTCCATACATTGTTCCTATCTGTGATCTCAATCCTTTTCCAAGATCTTCCATTCCTGCCCCAATTGGAAGTCCTCCTTCAGAAAATGCAGATTGTGATCTACCATATGCTATCTGTAAAAATAGTTCTCTCATAGCTGTATTTATTGCATCACATACAAGGTCTGTATTCAATGCCTCTAGTAAAGTAAGTCCTGGGAGTATTTCTGATGCCATGGCAGCTGAGTGAGTCATCCCTGAGCATCCTATTGTCTCTACCAATGCTTCCTGGATAATACCATCCTTAACATTTAATGTAAGCTTACAGGCACCCTGTTGTGGTGCACACCAACCTACTCCGTGTGTCAGACCTGATATATCAGTAATCTCTTTTGCTTTTACCCATTTTCCCTCTTCAGGAATAGGTGCTGCTCCGTGTCTTACACCCTGAGCTACTGGACACATAATTTCAACTTCATGTGAATAAATCATTTGAATCTCCTTTCCTTCCTCACGATATTTATAAATGTAATTTAAACAAGTATACCTATATATATTCTATCCCATTATACTAACTTAATCAACTATCTACATCTGAATTCTCATATATATTATTTGGGATATATGGTTTGTTATTTTTTATACACTCTTCCAATATTTGTATCTGCTCATTTATAGAGTAATTTTTTAAAAGCATATTGGGAAAATTCTCATGAAACATCAAATTGTATATCTCTATAAGCTCAAAATATATTCTATCTTCCATAATACTACCTCCACTTGAATATCTGATATCATTGACTTTATTCTATCTTTATTTTATGTTTTAAGCAAGAGAAGAGGGATGTAATTGCCACTAATTATAATATCTCTTTTTCTTCTATTTTTCTTTAGTCCAAGACATTACCAGGATTAACTGAATTTTTCTTATTTATTTTTTATTTTTCTTTACTACGTGTTTAATACGTGTTATAATAATTATGAGGTGGTCGAATGAGCTCAAAAGACCTTATGAAACTACTCAAAAAAGATGGTTGGTATCTTGATAGAGTGAAAGGGAGTCACTATCAGTTTAAACACCCTTACAAACAGGGTATAGTGACATTACCACATCCTAGAAAAGATTTACCTAAGAAAACCCTTGAGAGTATTTTCAAACAAGCAAGGTTGTAATACCTTGCTTGACCTCAGTTCAAAAAGGAGTGTGATAATATGAACTTAACATATCCAGCAATTATAACCCACGAGGATAATGTTTATTACATTGGTTTTCCTGATTTTGAAAAAGATTTTTATAACACTTATGGTGACACATTTGAAGAAGCTATTGAGATGGGAAAAGAGTATTTAGTTTTAAATTTAGAAGAGTTAGAAAATGAAAAAAAAGATTTTCCTATTTCTAGTTCAATTGCAACATTAAAGAAATTACTAAAACCTAATCAGGAGTTAGTATATATAAATTTAAACTATGAATATGAAAAATCTTTAATAAAGATTGCTTATGTTAAAAAGACATTGACAATCCCTAGTTATTTAGATATTCTGGCAAAAAATAAAAACATTAACTTTTCACAAGTATTACAGGAAGCTTTAAAGAAAAAACTATTAAATAAATAATAATAAAAAGCTGTTGCATTGCTGAACTTAAAAAATAAAATTCTCGGCATTAGAAATTGTTTCATAATTTATGCAGCGAAACAGAATACTGAAAATTTGACTGTCTGAACGAAGTGAGTTTCAAATTTTCTTTCTGTGAGCAATATAAATAGAAAGAATTTATAGCTTAGAGAATTATATTTTTAAGAATTTGCAACAGCTACTGCAACTGCCATTCCAACCATGAAGTTTTTCCTGCTCCAATTGGAAGTCCTCCTTCAGAAAATGAAAATTTTAATCTACTATATGCTATCTGTAAAAAAATCTCTCTAATGGTTGTATTCATTACATCACACACAAGGCCTATATTCAATGCCTCTAGTAAAGTAAGTCCCGGAATTCTGATGCCATAGCAACTGAATGGGTTAGACCTGAGCATCCTATCGTTTCTGCCAATGCTTCCTGGATTATACCATCCTTTTTAAAACTAACCTTTAGTATTGTATTTTTCGTATTCACTCTTTAAAATATCATTAGAAATTTCAGAAAGTAACTCTTCAAATGTTACCCAATTTAAAATTAACTTATTTAAATTCTTTTCAACTCTCTCTATAAATTTGCTCTTTTTCTCTTCTCCTTTTTCATCATTAAAAGGTATTACCCCTAATTTTTTAATTAAATCAAGCTCTCTTAAAAATGTTCCTCTTATATTTTCCTTATATTCAAAATATTTACAAGAATAAAATCTTGTATTAAGTCCTAATTCATAGTGTTTCTTATATAATTCTGGTGTTATTAAAGTAACAAATATATTTCCTTTAAAAGTTTCCCCAGCAAAAATTAAGGCATTTTCTATTACTCTTTGAAGTTGATTTCTGATAGAACATTTACTTACTCCAACAGATAAATCACTTTTCCATTTAGCCTCACAAAATACAAAATCTTGTTCCTTATTATCAGTATCTAATTCTATCCCTGATTCTGTATTTCCTCTTTTCTTTATGCTTCCCATAGCTAAGTCAAGATAAGTATTTCCTTCCTTTTTTCTATGGGTTAATGGCTGTGCTTCTATTCCTATCTTAATAATATCTTTTGGATCAGTTTCTTTTCTAGTCAATATTTGATACAGGGTATTTAACTTACTTTCTTTAATATATTGCTCCACTATTTTTAATACTAATAATTGCTCATCTGCTCCCTTTAAATCTTTACTTGCTCTATCCAAAAGTCTTCTATTTCCTAATACTTCTATATCACAATACAATTTTTCAAACTTTATTTTATAGTTATCATAATCATTAAGAGGGACTACTCCTGATTTTGTATATAGGTCTCTTGCTTTATAATTTCCACTCATTATAGATACATTTACACCTTTATATCCTTTTCTCCTGGCATGCTCTTTTAGATGATTTATAATCTTGTTTTCTATTCCTTTTCCTTTATACTCATCTTTTACATGTAAAGATTCTAAGCACAAAGTATTTCCTATCTCCTCATCTGGAGTAAAAGCTCCAAATCCTAAGAATACATCATTTTCAAATGCCCCAAATATACCACTATTCTCTTTAGTTATGTAATCTTTCCATGTCTGACTAAATCTCTCTAATATCTTATCTGGTATAATTGCTTTATATGTTGTTCCCCAACTTTTAATATAAAGTTCTGCCACCTTACCTATCTCTTTTTCTACTAATAATCTTATCTCCATTATATCCCTTCTCTATTCACTTATACTTAGTAAAATAGTGAAAATTTTACTTTCCACTATCATCTTTTATAATATTTTTTATTTTTCCTTGTTACAACTTCTGGAATGGTTAATCCAAGTTTTCCAAAATCAACCTGTGCTTCTTCTTTAGAGTATGACAATTACAAAAACTCTTCTTTTCCAATATTAAGTTCAAGTTTAACATTAGCCATGATTTTAGTAAGATTTCTGTAGCTTGCATTATATGTATGTGGGTATTTTTTGCATAATTTCATGTAAATTCTTTTTGCAGTATGTCTTTGTTTATGAGATCTCCCTTTATCCTTCATCAACCATTTTTTGACAATATCTTTAAACGGGGCAAGCTTTGTAGGCTTCTTGGGAGTATTAAATTTAGGGGTCATATTTTCCATTTCTTCATATTTTTTTATGGTATTGTATGAACATCCAGTAATTTTTTTAACTGAAGTACACCTTAACCCTTGAACTCTTTTATTATACATCAAACACTAACAAATAACAAAAAAAACACCAGCTTGGGTGGCTAAAATAAACGTTGTATAATAAACAGTATTGATAGATTTACCTTATTGGTATTTCCTGATACACTATTTTTTAATTTTTATTTTGTTTTAGTTATCAATACTGTTGACAAAGAACCTTTATTTTTGAGTACATTTTAAGTACGAAAAAAAACCACCTAAAGGTACTACCCTCAGGTGGTTCAATATCTCTATTAATTTTTAGGAATATTTCAAGAAAATAGAATAATCTATTCTCTAAAAGCATCAATTATAGATATTTTGAAATTCTACTCCCATTCTACAAATGCAAATTTTCTTTTTAATCTACTTTATTTATATCCTTTGATTTCTTGTGTTTTTATTTTTATTATACACATCTTTTTATATAGTTTTTGAATTTTTAAGTGCATTTTAAGTGCAATATTTTTCTTCCTTTTTTTACTCTTAAATATTGATATTTCTCTATATATATTATAGCATAATTCCGTATAAAAAAAAGAGCCTGAGCTCCTTTCTTTTCAAACTTGATTAGACTGTTTACATCATCTGGGGAAAGACTTTTTTTCTAATCAATAAGTTATATTATCACTTTATTTTTATCTTATCAATGCTAAATAGGAATATTACTTTTTTTTACACTGCTCTAATGCATCTCTTAGTTTACTTGGTATTGGCACGCCAAGTTTCCCAGCATTCTCTATTATGCTGAGAATTTCAATGGAGCAATAAAACATAGCTACAATATTTCTTATTGAAGGTTCATTAAAAAGCATGGAAACAAGATTTCCAACCGCTATGATCAACCAAATCATAACTTTTTTTCTTATGCCCATATATGCCTTTTTACTGTTTAATTTCTTCCCTTTGTATCCTGCTAGCAATCCACTTATATAATCTATTACCATTAGTATTAAAAGAGCCGTTATAAGCAAATCAAAACCCCCGATAAGCCAAGCAAGGAATGCAATCCAGCTAGTCCAACATACAGCAACTAACCCTTTTCCGTTGATGCAAAAAAACTCCATAGTATCACCTCTATAATTTCATTCCAGCTTTAACTCCTACAACGCCCTCAGTCTTTCCATGGAAGTCTGTGCGCCCTTCAGCGTATCCTTCAACATATCCTTTTGAGTCTCTTAAGTTTTTAGCAACTTCAAGTGCTGCTTTTGCATCACCTGAACTTACTCCGGCATCAATGATTTTATTCAACATGCTTATTTCATCCGCCTTTTTACCTTTAAATACCACCTGTAAATCAGCTAAGGCTTTTTCAATACATTCATGTAGCATTTCATCAGGTACAAGGTCAGATACTCCTCCTGGAAGTTTACCTCTTACAATCTTAGTAGCTTCATCCAATTTCTTTTTTCCATTTCCATCTTTGTAAATAGCTTCAACTACTGCAACTGCATAATATCCTATTCTCATCAAAACACCTTTTATTCTCTCCTCTTTAGCTATTTTCCCCTGTCTTCTATATACATACATCAATACAATTAATGCCACTACAGCCACAATACATGCAATTATAACGCCATAAAATACTTTCCCAGTCATGCTAATCTACCTCCCTAATAAAATCAACTATAAATTTTGCAAACCTTTCCTTATTCTTGAATTTTTCCGCTTCCTGATTATTACCGAAAAACGGTTCAATTAAAACATAAGGGCAGCAGGTCTTACATATTCCAAAGCCTCCTCTGTCGGAACTACTTTTTACCTTGATAATACCTCTGTTTTTTAAATTATAAGATTCGCATAATTTTTCTAAGAACTCTTCTGCAATTTTTAAACCTTTAACACTCTTATAATGTGCAAGGCATAAAGCTCCATTCACCCTCTTGTCTGAAACATTATTAAAATGCAGTTCTAAAACAAAATCATAATTATTTAGATTGATAGAATCTATTACAGGTCTCATTTCCTTACTATATCCAGTGCTAGGTTTTCTTAGGTATACATCTATAGACTCATCTAACTCATTTATAATATTTGCTACGTCTACATAATAATCATACTCATACTGACTCAACATATGAGAATATGCTCCTTTACTCCGTTGATTGTGTCCAATAACTAATGCTTTCATATTATTCCCCTCCTTACTTAATTTTTTTTATCTTAACCAATAATGAATTTATTTCATCTTTTAAGACCTTCATCTTACTTTCTAATAATTCTATTGTCTCATCGCTTTCAAATTCGTCTGAGAACTCTTTCAGCTCCTCGATTTCTTTCTTATATTGTGCATATTCAAGTATTTTGTTTTTTCTTTCTAGCATCAGGCTCTCTTTGTTGGCTCCTTCTTCCCAAATATTAAGTTCTTTATTCCATTTAGCTTGTACGAAGTCGTCAGGGCAATCAATTTTTTTTATTATTCCGTCAGCAACTATTTCTCCATCAGCAAGAAGATCTATCTGATTTAATGTAAGTATTTTCTCTTCTCTAGTCATGTCCCTTATTTCTCCATTTTTCACAACCGGATAATCAAATTTTGTTTCTGATATAAAATCTCTAGGTTGATAATTATCATACCAAGAAGATTCGAATTCAGTTATTGTATAGTTTAATGAGTCTTTAAATTTTCCTTCTTTACTATATATATGTATCATTTTTTCCCTCC
>NZ_JADRHM010000062.1 GCF_018205345.1 Fusobacterium sp. DD2 | reverse complement strand
GTTTTTAACTTTTGTTCGCTCTCTCGCGGACATAGACTATAATACCACTTTTTCGTTTTTATGTCAAATACTTTTTTGTAAAATTTTAAAGTTTTTTAAAAAAATATATTTAGGCATTAAATAAGCCGGGTTTTGTATGTGTTAATCATTTATCTAGTACTATAATTACTTATAGTCTCAAGCAACTTACCCTGAAAGCTGGACGAGCAGCCCTTAGCCTTTCCTATTTAGTCTTGCTCCAGAGGGGGTTTACCTAGCTTCTTTAGTCTCCTAAAGAACTGGTGGTCTCTTACACCACCATTTCACCCTTACTATCAAATAGCGGTCTCTTTTCTGTGGCACTTTCCTTAAAGTTTCCTTTAGCAGTCGTTAACTGCCCTCTTGCTCTATGGAGCCCGGACTTTCCTCTCCCTGACTGGCAGGCAGCGATTGACTTTAATACCTAAATAATATTATATTTCTAATCTTCTTTATGGTCTCCACTGATTATATCAATTTCTTCCTTAAAAGTACGGTTATATTTTACCATAAGTACTCTAATAATGATACCAAAAATTATCAAAAAAGCAAGCCCCATTCCAATAAAAAATCCAATTTTTTTCTCATTTACCAATTCTTGGTCAACGACGATAGGTTCTTCTATTTTAATATTTTCAAGTAAAGAGTCAATTCCAATAAGCATCTCACTTATATACTCAGCATTTTTTCCCTCTACAATAGATTTTTCATTTTCATTTAGTAGATCTTCCACTGCACTTTGAGTATCCTCGTCAATTTCCATATCCTTACTGAATTTAACCTCTATTTTAGGATTTCCATCTTCTCCCTTTATATAATTTAACACTACAACTTTTTGAACCTTGTCTATTACAAAACCTTCATCAGCTGAATAAGTATTAACATATACAGAGATATTTCTTTCATCCTCAATTTTTTCAATTTGCGTATCAAGTTGAGCTTTTTGTTCATCAGTTAATAAAGATAAAGTATCATTTATTTTCCCGAAAGCAAGAGTTGTTATAAGTAAAAATAAAAATAGAATTCTTTTCATTATCAGTCTCCTTAATAGCTTATAAATACAGGTCCATCATTATAAATTATAACCTCTATTTTTAAATCTTCAAGTTCTTTTTTCAAAAGTCTAGTAAAACATATCTCACTTTCAAAATGTCCAATATCTATCAGATTAAGATTATTCTCCTTAGCATCTAATGCCTCGTGATAACCTATATCACCAGTTATCAAAAGATCTGCTCCCATAGATTTTACTTTTCTCCAATAGCTCATTCCAGATCCATTTACCACTGCTATTTTTCTTATCTCTTTTTTTCTATCTTCACATATAAGTCTTACATGCCCAATTTTAAGTGTCTTTTTAACAAAATCAGCATAACGTTCTATTGAAACTTTATCATGTAAAGTAAAAAATCTTCCAATTCCTACCTCTTCATCATTTGGATTTTCATCTACTATTTTAGCATCAGTTGCACCTAAAAGAGTTGCTACATACTCATTTAATCCCTCTTTAGATGAATCAAGATTAGTATGCATAGCATAAAGGGAAATTCCATTCTGTATCAGCTTTATTATTTTTCTTCCAAGAACTGTTGAATAATCTATACTCTTTATTCCCTTAAATATCATTGGGTGATGGGTGATAATAAGATCCACTCCATTTTGAATAGCATGATCTATAGCTTTTTCAGTAGCATCTATGGAAATCTGTATCTTTAGCACTTCATTTTTAGCATTTCCAACTAATAATCCAACATTATCCCAATCCTCAGCATTTGCTCTGGGATATTTAGCTTCAAAGATTTTTATTATATCTTTAACTATCATAAAAATACCTTTCCTTCCACTGTTGAAAGTATAAATAAAGATTGTTCAAATATCTTTTCTCCATCTCCACTTTGAAGTTTAAGTTTCTCCTCTATTTCAAATATAGAGTATCTTCTATCTACTCCAAAACCAAAATACAGGTTTAATACTTCTATCTGTCTATCACTTAATCTATTTTTCAGATATGAAAACTCAATGATTCTATCAACAAGTTTTTCTCTTTTTTCAATTGCTTCTACACTTGGTAATAGATCCTTTTCTGTTAAGAACACTTCACCTGTTTCTTCATCGTGTCCCTCTTCATGTTCATGGTCATGACCAAAATGCTCTTTTTTATCTCTAAAATAACTTCTAAACTCATTTTTTATATCAGAGATTTTTCCATTGATAAAAAGTACCATCTCTCTGATTATCCAATAATTTTTATAGTTATCAAAATCTCCATCTTCATCTCTATAGTTTTCAAGAGCTTTAATAAGACCTAATGTCCCTTCCTGAACTATATCTAAATAAGCTACACCCTCTCTTAAGTAATGAAAAGCTAGTGATGCTATCCCTGGTAAATTTCTAACTACTTTTGCTTCCTCATCTTCAGCTTCATCTTCAAAAGTGATTGTTGCAACCTCTTCTAAATAATCTAAAACAGTTTCTTCGCCTAAATTTTCAACATCATCTTCACTTAACTCTTTTAACTTAAGATTTGAAAAATCAAGATCAAGTTTTTTACTTCCATTTTCCTTCATAAATTCTATAAACTGCTCTTCATCTATATATTTTTTTACAATCTCTTTTTCAAAATCTAATACTTTTATCATATCCATGAAATACTCCTTATTTTTCTATATATATTCAAAAAAGAGGCTCTGAAAAAGTTAAGCCTCTTTTTTAAGTTTATACTTTGAAGTCCTCTAGTTTTTTTCTTCTGCTAGGATGTCTTAATTTTCTTAATGCTTTGACTTCAATCTGTCTGATTCTTTCTCTTGTTACCTTAAAGATTTTTCCAACTTCTTCCAATGTTTTTGGTGATCCATCATCAAGTCCGTATCTGTATCTTAGGACTTTCTCTTCTCTACTGCTCAATGTATTTAATACACTGTCTAGTTGTTCTCTTAGAAGGGATCTATTTGTAAGTTCATATGGATTTAGCATTTTTTGATCCTCAACGAAATCTCCTAATTCACTGTCTTCTTCACTTCCAACAGGTGTTTCTAAAGAGATAGGATCTTGATTCATTTCCTGGATAGCTTTAACTTTTTCAACTTCCATTCCCAATCTTTCTGCTAATACTTCCTGAGTTGCATCTTTTCCAGTTTCTTGAAGATATATACGCGCTTCCTTCTTAATTTTATTAATTGTCTCTATCATGTGTACAGGTATTCTAATTGTTCTTCCTTGGTCTGCAATGGCTCTAGTAATTGCCTGTCTAATCCACCATGTTGCATATGTAGAAAACTTGTACCCCTTAGTATATTCAAATTTTTCAACTGCTTTCATCAGACCAATATTTCCTTCTTGAATAAGATCTAGGAGTTTCAACCCTCTATTTGTATGTTTTTTTGCAATACTTACAACTAATCTTAAGTTTGCCTCTATTAATTGTTGACTTGCCCATTCATCTCCTTCAAGTGCTCTTTTGGCATATGCCACTTCTTCTTCATGAGTCAGTAGGGGTATTTGTCCAATCTCACGAAGATACATTTTTATTGGTTCGTCCACTTTCATATCTCCTTGGATAGTAAATAAATCATCATTTATCAACTCCTCGTCGTTAATATCTTCTAAGTCGTCTGGATTAAAATGATCTAACTCTTCGTCGTCGTCAAAGTTTTCAGCTTTTTCTTCTAAAGCGCTCTCATCGAAGTCCTCATCCTCGGAAAAATCATCTTTGTCAAAAGAATCATCAGCATCCTCATCTAAAACTGCATCTTCTTTTTCGTCAACTTCATCCTCTAAATCTTCATCTTTTTTCTTTCTTGATCTTGTTGTTTTTTTCGCAGTTTTTTTAGTTTTTGCTGTCTTAGTTTCTTTTTCTTCCTCTTTATCTTCTGTATCCTTAGCTGTCTCTTTTTTAGCTTTTGTTGTTGTTTTTGTTGCTCTTTTTTTCTTAGCTTTTGTTTTTATCTCTTCTTTAAGTTTTTCTTCTTTTTTGATATCTTCCTCTCTTATGATATCGATTCCCTGGTCCATCATACCGCTGATCAGTTTCTCAATCTTATCAACAGGAAAATCTCCTTTTAAACTATTATTTATCTCTTCGTAAGTAATACGTTTTTCTTCCATAGCTTTTCTGACTAGAGCAAGAACTTTCTCATTTTTTATAAACTCTCTCATTACTGAGCCTCCTCTAATTAACTTCTAGATCAAGTAACTTTTTAAATCTTGCATAGATTTCTAGTATTTCTTCAAAATCACTGGCGTTACCCAATTCTTCCTTCAGGTTTCTTATATCCTGAGTAAGTTTGAGTCCAGCTAGCCAATCCAAAGTCTGAGCTGTGGTGTAGCTTCCTTCTATTTCCTGGTTAAACCACGAAAGAAAAGTTTCCTTCAGCAATTCCTGTATTTTATCTTCATCAGAAAAATCTTCCAATAGTGAACAGATGACCAATTGCCATTCTTCCAGTTCCATTTCTGTAAGCTCAACTGCTTCAGGAAGTTCATTTATAATCACTTTTCTTTTTTCTTCTGAATGTTCATCTAGATACTTGAACACTTTAGTCGTCAATGAGCCTTTTATATTCTTGTCTTTAAAGTACTTGAAGTACTCCTGTCTTGCCAGGCACACAACTAAAGTATCCTTTTCTACCCGATTTATTATACCTTCTCTACGTTGTCTAGTTATATTTACTAAGTCTTCGTCAAATTTCCTTGATTTTTTTGTATTTTTATCGATCAAGGTTTCTTTTAGTACATCTTTGTCAATATCTACCTGCTTAGATAGCTTATCCAAATATAAAAACTTTTCCAGTTCAGTATCTACACACTGAAAAAAATCTTTAAATCGATTTATGAAATTCTGTTTTGAAATAACATTTTTAAAATCATAGTCCTTAGAGTAGTACTTAAACAAAAAGTCAAAGATTTCAAGTGAGTTCTTTACACATTTTAAAAAACTCTCCTTTCCATAATGTTTTAAATACTCATCTGGGTCTTTTGCTCCCTCAAGATGTAATACTCTTATGTTGAATCCCAGACTTTTCAATATTAATCCAGCCCGTTCAGTGGCCATTTGTCCCGGTCCATCTGAGTCAAAACATAAGATAATATTCTGTGTATACCTTTTCAGTATTATTCCCTGCTCCTCAGTAAGGGCAGTTCCTAGTGGTGCCAAAGCAACATTAAATCCATATAGATATGCAGAAAGCACGTCCATATAACCTTCCATAAGCATAGCATAGTTTTTCTTTCTCACTATACCGCTTCTTTCTAATCCATACAGATTTCTTCCTTTTTTGAATATAGGAGTATCTGGTGAGTTTATATACTTTGGAGTCTCTTTGTCCTTTTCTAAAGTACGTCCTCCAAAAGCTATTATCTCCCCCTGTATAGAGTAGATTGGAAACATTATTCTGTTTCTAAATGCATCATAGGTGGTTCCATTTTCCCCTTCCTTTATAAGTCCCAGGGCCAACAGATCCTTTGCTTCATATCCCTTGCTTATAAGATAATCATTAAGATCACTCCATCTATTTGGGGCAAGTCCCAGGCCATTTTCTTTGATTATCTTAGGAGTTACCTGCCGTCCAGCAAGGTAATCTAGTGCTTCACGTCCAGCATTTGAAAAGATATAGTCCTGAAAAAACTTATGAGCTTCTTTCATAATCTCAAAATACTTTTCATTATTTTCTCTTTTCTTATAGCTTTCTCCTGAAGCTTTTATTGGAATATTATATTTTTTAGAAAGTTCTTCTACTGCCTCTATAAAACTAATTTTTTTATAACGGGCATAAAAAGTAATAGGATTCCCACCTGCACCGCAAACGAAACATTTGCATATATTTTTACTTGGGCTCACCATAAATGACGGTGTTGTATCTGGGTGAAATGGACACAAACCTTTATAGCTTGATCCAGTTTTATGAAGTTCTACAAACTCTCCCACAACCTCTTCAATTTTTAGTGAATCTATTAGCATATCAATATCTTCGCTCTTATATCTCATCTAATCCATCCTTGTTAAAATATACAATTACAGTGGACTCCTATTATTTCAGTCCAATATTTTTCTTAATTCTATAAAGTACTCAGCTCTACATTATAGTATATTTTCCACAATAAAGCAAATAAATTAATTTATACTGAATTAAAAAAGAGAGTAATCCCTAGGAATTATTCTCTTTTTATTCAACTACATATATCTACTCATTGCCTCTTGAGCTTTAACATTCTTATAGTCTTCTGTTACTCTTTGTCTAATGTCTTCAAATTTAGCCTTCTTAAATTTTACCTCATCTATTTTCTTGAATATATAGATATTTGATCCTTTTGTATTATATACTTCAAGTTTATTCAGAGGTGCTTTAAGTATAACATCTGCAAGTTTATCATTATATCCAAGTCCAGAAATATATCCAGCATTGTTTATATCAAAAACACCACTTTGAATTACATCAGGTCTATTTTTTCCTGCATCTTCAAAGCTTATTTCTCCCTTTGCAAGTTTTTCTTCAAACTCTTTTAAGCTTGCTTTTTTATCTGCTACTGTTTTGTCAGATATTTTTGGGATAATAAGAATATGACTTGCTTTTGCTTTTCCATCTTTGTCATGTCTATCTTCAATATATATCAAGTGATATCCAAATTGTGTTTCCACTGGTTGAGGGTATATCTCTCCAACTTTTCCCTCAAATACAGCTTTATCAAAAGGAGCTACCATATCTCCCTTTGCAAACCATCCAAGCTGTCCTCCATTCGGTGCACTAGGTCCATTTGAAAACTCTTTTGCCTTTTGTGCAAAATTTTCAGGAGTAAGTTCTTTTAGTAAATTTTCAGCTTTTACTCTTGCCTCTTTTTTATCAGCATCTGAAGGTTCAACTTTCAGGATAGCAATATCAGCTTTAGCACTTGGATAAGTATCATATCTAAGTGAATTTTCACTGAAGAATTTCTTCAGCTCAGCTTCTGTAGGTGTAAGAGAAGCTCTTATTTTATTGTACATTCCTTGCTGATATTCAACTATTTGATAGTCAATTGGTAAATTACTGTTAAGTGCAATACCATCAGCTTTAGCATTACTTATAAATCCGATTTGTTTTTCGTAGTATTCTTTTGCCTGAGCTTCAGCAGTGTCTTTATCAACACTGTTTGCCATAGCAGACATAGCCTTTCTAGCTATCTCTACATTTGTTACTTTATATCCATCTTTCTCTAAATCTACTTTTGGTTCAAATTTCTTATACTCATCTGCTACATCTTCCACTTTAGCTTCTGATTTAGCTTTTTCAAGAAGTGCATAGTATTGCTCCATAGTTTTAAGTTTAACTATAGAATTTTTTGCATCCTCTTTAGCTTCCTCTAATGTTTGTCCATTATATTTAGTAAATTCATTTTCATGGTAATATTTTGCAATCTCATCTTCACTAGGGTTAATACCTTGTGCTATTTTTTCAAATGCTTTTTGAACAAGCATATTGTCCTTAATCTCATCTTTGAAAGTTTTCTTTGTAAATCCTTGTACCTGTAGCATCTTTTTAAACTGCTCTTTATTTCCTATTGATTTTTCAAATGCTTTATATTGTGCATTAACATCACTGCTAGGAACCTTAACATGTAAATCATCTGCTATTTTAAGTGTAAGCTCCTTATTTATAACCTCATCAAAGGCCATAAGTTGAAGCATATCTCTATCTAAATTAGGTCCAAGGTATCTTGAAAGATTCTGATTAAGATTTGATCTTGTTCTTTCAAGCTCCATTCTTTCAATTTTTTTACCATTTAATTTGAAAGCATAGTTGTTTATTCTTCCATGCATACTTTTCATGCTCATTATACCTACTATAGCAGTTGATAGTACAAAGGCTATAGTAATAAACCATATAAATGGTTTCATATGTTTACGAAATTTTCTAATCGCCATAATAATACCAGCCGAAGCTGTCCCCCTTATTTCATTTTAGTATAAGCTATGATAGTCTTATTCTTTTTATTTGAAATCTAATCCGTATTTTCTTATTTTTTCATATAGAGTAGTTCTTCCAATTCCTAATAATTTAGAAGTTTCTTGTTTATTCCATCTAGTTTTTTGAAGTGCAATAGCTATAACTACTTTTTCAACTTCAGCTAAACTATAGATTTCTTGTTCAAGAATATCTTTTAATGGTCCTACTCCAACTACAGTTTTATTTTCAACTGTATCAGCTTTCATTTTTATTTCAAGAGGTAGATCTTCAACATCTATTACTTTATCTGTTGAAAGGATTACCATTCTTTCTATCATATTTTTTAATTCTCTTATATTTCCTGGATATGAATATTCCATTAAATATTTCATAGCTTCTCCAGAAATTACAGGAGTATCTCTATGTAACTCTCTAACTATTTGGTTTAGGAAGTAGTTAGCAAGTAAAGGAATATCCTCTTTTCTCTCTCTTAAAGGTGGAACTTCAATAGGGAAAGCTGTTAATCTATGATATAGATCTTTTCTAAATCTTCCCTTTTCTGTTTCTTCTTTAAGATCTTTATTTGAAGATGCGATAAATCTAACATCTACTCTTCTTGTTTTATTTCCACCAACTCTTTTTAATTCTCCATATTCTATAACTTTTAACAGTTTAGATTGAGATTTAAGGTCCATAGCAGAGATATCATCTAAGAATACTGTTCCACCATCTGCTTCTTCAAAAACACCTTTTTTACTTGCATTTGCTCCAGTAAATGCTCCTCTTTCATATCCGAAAAGTTCTCTTTCCATATTTTCTTCTGGAATAGAAGCACAGCTTACTACTATGTAGTTATTCTTTCTTCTGTCACTTTTCTTGAATATCTCTTTTGCAACTATCTCTTTACCTAATCCATTTTCTCCAGTAATTAAAACAGCTAAGTCGCTTTCTGCAACTTTTTCAACTAAAGTTTTAACATCTTTTATTCTAGGAGATTGTCCTACAATTTCACTGTCTTCTTCAAGACTTGCAAGTTTTTCTTCTAATTTTCTCTTTTCTTTTAACATTTCAAGATTTTTAAGAGCTGGAAGAATTATTCTGTTCATCTCTTTTAATTCTACTGGTTTTACTAAATAGTTGTATATATCTGCATTTTTCAACTCTTCTATAGCTTCTTCAGTTTCATTTTCAAGTAATCCTACAACTACGAAATCTTTTCCTAACCCGCTTAATTTTCTTTTTGCTTCTGCAAAGTTAAACCAAGTTAAGTACTCGTCTAGTAGTATGATATCGAAATCACTCTCTCTCAACATATCTAAAGCATCTAAAAGATTGTTGAATGTAATTATTTCGTATTCATCTGAAAGTTCTTTTCTTATCTGCTTAAGTGTTTCTTTTCTTTCGGAAATTGCCAAAATAGCATTTTTCATTTTTTACCTCCATAATATTTTTATTTAATTTTTGTATTTTTTCATAAATAACTCATAATTTTTGATTTTCTAGTATACTGTATTATAATAGATATTCTGTATTTTTTCAAGACTTTTTTTTAAATTTTATACATTTTGCCCATTTTAGCCCATTTTGACCAAAAATTATTTAACTAGATTGAAAATATCATTAGTTGTTATAAAAATAATCAAACCGAACAGAAATATCATACCTGCCATATGTACTCTCTCTTCAATCTTTTTACTTATCTTTATTCCAAATATCTCTAAAATTACAAATATCACTCTTCCACCGTCAAGTGCTGGAAATGGTAACAGATTTAATACACCTATATTTATTGAAATCATTGCCATTAACCACAATACAAGTGATGGCCCCTGACTTGTAGCATCTCCCACTACTTTTATAATTCCTATAGGTCCTGTTAACTCTTTACTCTTAACTTTTCCAGTAACTAAAAGTTTTATTCCTCTTATTGTATCCTCAAATATTCTTACACCAGTTTTGATACTCTGCTTAGTAGCTTCCATTACTGTTGGTTTTTCGTGTATCATATTTGGTACAATCCCTAAAATCATCCTGTCACTATTAGGATCCTTTGTCAAAGGGACATCAAGGTCTTCTAACTCCGATCCTCTTTTTACTTTGACGTTTAAACTTGGGATTTTGTTATCATCTTTTAATACACTTGCTATTGTTCTGCTTATATCATCCCATTTTGTAACTGCATTTCCATTTATTTCAACTATTCTATCCTGAGGCTTTAAAATTTTACTGGCTTTTACCTCATTATAGACCATCCCAATTACTGGATTAGGATCTGGAGTATATGTTCCCATAATTGATACAACTGAAAAAATTACAACAAAAGCAAGAAGAAAATTCATAACTACCCCTGCTACAAGAACTATAAACCTTGCATATGCAGGTTTGGTATTAAAGCCATCTTCCACATCACTATCTATCTCCATCCCTTCAATATTTACAAATCCTCCTATAGGAATTGCCCTTATTGAATAGGTAGTCTTCATAGTGTTATATGAATATACCTGTGGCCCCATACCTATTGAAAATTCACTCACAGGCATCTTAAAAAATTTAGCAGCCATAAAATGCCCAAGTTCATGAATAAATATTATTACTCCTAATACTAAAACTGCTATTAATATATTCATTATTTTCTCCTAACTAAACTATCTAAAATCTAACCAAGAATAGAAAGAACCTGAGAATAAATCTCATCCCCTATCTCATCTATACTTTTAAGCCTTCCATTTTCTACGCATTTTATCTCTTTCCAACTATATTTATCGGCTATTTCACAGGCATTTGTATAGGATTTTTTTAAGTAATCTACATTTTTCTCATGTATATCCTTTTTATCCTCACCTGTTATCTTATTTTTTCTCTCTGCCATAAGTTTTACAGCCATCTCAGTCGGCATATTAAGAAATATCACCATGTCAGGTCTTGGAAGTTCCATCTTTTCATATTCAAGATCTTCAAGCCAATCCAGATATTTTTTCTTTTCATTTTCATCAGCTATTTTTGATGCCTGATGTACCATGTTTGATGTAGTATATCTGTCTGTAATTAAGATTCCATCATTTTCGTAAAATTCTCCCCAGTCCTTTTTGTATGATGCATATCTATCTATAGCATACATAGCTGATACTGGATATGGATTTACTTTATTTGCATTATCTCCAAACTCTCCAGCCAGATACATCTTTACAGGTGCACAAGCAGGACTCTCATAATTTGGAAATGATATTTTTCTTACTTTTTTTCCTTCACGTTCAAATCTTTCAAAAAGCTTCTTTGTCTGTGTTTCCTTACCACTTGAATCTGTTCCTTCAATTACTATAAGTCTACCCATCTCTCTACCTTTCATAATGAGAATATACCCATTCTCTTGTCTCTTTATCTACTTTTTTTATTGTTTCCACACAGTCAATTTCAACTGGTGTATGTCTATCCATGGCCTTTTCTATTATCTCATAGATAGTTAAAAACTTAATCTTTCCTCTTAAGAAAAGATCCACTGCTGCTTCATTTGCAGCATTTAATACAGCTGGCATAGTCTTACCTATTCTTCCAGCCTTAAATGCAAATTTTATCCCTTTAAATGTTTCAGTGTCTGGTTTTTCAAAAGTAAGATTGTTCATTTTAAATAGATCCAATGGCTCTAATACTTCACTTGCCATTCTCTCAGGATAAGTAAATGCATACTGTATAGGAAGCTTCATATCTGGTGCTCCCAGTTGAGCTATTACTGCTCTATCTTTAAATTCAACCATTGAGTGAATAACACTTTGTGGATGCACTACAACCTCTATATCCTCATAGTCCACTCCAAATAGTTCATGGGCCTCTATTACTTCAAGACCTTTATTTACAAGTGTTGAAGAGTCAATAGTAATCTTTCTTCCCATTGACCAGTTAGGGTGTTTAAGTGCCTGTTCCACACTTACATCCTTTAATTCCTCTGTAGTTTTTCCTCTAAAAGTACCACCACTTGCGGTAATTATTATCTTTCTTACCTCATCTCTTTTTCCACCTAATAAAGATTGGAATATAGCTGAATGCTCACTGTCAACTGGAACTATCTCTGCTTCAGCATACTCTTTTAAAAGTTTATTGATATATGGTCCTGCTGCAACCATTGTCTCTTTATTTGCAAGGGCTATTCTTTTTCCATTTTTTATTCCCTCTACAGTGGCTTCTATACCAACAGCTCCAGATACAGCAGTTAAAAGTATATCATAATCTTTTATTCCTGCCAGAGCCTTTAGTCCCTCTTCCTGATAGAAAAGCTTTATCCCAGGAAATTTAGCTTTTATAGCATCATACCCTTCCTTTGTACCAACTGATACATATTCAGGTCTAAATTCCTCTATCTGCTTTATTAAAAGCTCATGGTTTCTATGACCACTTATTCCCACAAGCTTAAATTTTCCTTCAGAATGTTTTATTATCTCAAGGGCATTTGTTCCTATGCTCCCTGTAGAACCTAATACAACTATTCTTTTCATAATGTCCTCCTAAAAAAAATGGGCGAGCAAAAAATCCCACCCAGTATAATTTTACAATATTATAAATTTTAACAGGTAGTACATAACAGGTGCAACAAAAAGCATACTATCAAATCTATCAAGTATTCCTCCATGACCTCTCAGTATTGTTCCTGAATCTTTTACTTTAAACTCTCTTTTATACATAGACTCTCCAAGGTCACCTATTTGAGCCACTGCACTTATAAATATTCCAAATAATACAACAGTTATAAGGTTCATTCCACCTTGTGTAAGTCCAAAGTATCTATCTGCAATTGCAAGGGCTATTATTGTAGCTAAAGTTCCTCCAATAGATCCCTCTATTGATTTTTTAGGACTTATGCTGTTAAACCCTCTATTAAATATCTTTCTACCAATTGCCATACCAACAAAATATGCAAAGCTATCACATACCCATACCATTATCTGAGCTGTAAGAAGCCATTTCCCACCATTAGGAAGATAGCTTATCAATATGCAATGTGAAAAAAGTATAGCTGGATACAGAGCTCCTAAAAGTGTCTCTCCTATATCTGTACTTGCATCTTCCACTCTATTTTGTATAACTCTTAAAGACATAACCACAATAATACCTAAAGCAGTTACTGCCTCTGTTCCAATATTTAAAATCCCAGCCTGCTCCAGATAAACTGCAAGTGGAATTAAAAAAGCAAGTCCCATTCCAATGACTTTACTTGGCTTTTTCCCGCCAATTTCTGACATTTTAAAGAACTCATGTGCTCCAATTAATACTACAACCTCTGTAAAAACAAATAGTGGAAAACCACCATTTAAAAGTATCCATACAAGTAAAGGTATTCCAACTATGGCTACCAATATTCTACTTAACATTATTTCGCTCCCCCAAATCTTCTATCTCTTTTGTTAAATTCTTCAATAGCCTTTTCCAATTCCTTCTCATCAAAATCAGGCCAAAGAGTATCTGTTATATAAATCTCTGAATATGCTATCTGCCATAATAGGAAATTTGATATTCTAAGCTCTCCACTTGTTCTAATAAGAAGTTCTGGATCTGGAATATCATGGTATAGATATTTTGAAAAACTCTCTTCATCTACACTTTCAACACCTGATTTTATTATCCTGTTTACAGCATCTACTATTTCAGCTCTACCTCCATAGTTAAATGCAATATTAAAAGTCAACCCTGTATTGTTTTTAGACTTTTCCTCTAAGGCTCTAATTGCCTTTAAAAGTGCAGGACTTACATTATCTGTCCTTCCTGAAACCATAAACCTTATATTATTTTCCATTATATTCTTTTCTTCATTTTTTATATAGCTCTTGAAAAGAAACATCAGTGCACTTACTTCCTCTTTGCTTCTTTTCCAGTTTTCAGTAGAAAAAGCATAGACTGTAAGATACTTAACACCAAGCTTTGCTGCATGAGTGATTACTTTTCTAAGAGATGCTGCTCCTTCCCTATGTCCAAAAGTTCTGGGAAGTCCTCTTTTTTTAGCCCATCTTCCATTGCCGTCCATTATTATCGCAATATGGTCAGGTACTTGAATTTTCATAATTTTCACCTCTCTATAGCTCTGTAAATTGTACCATATTTACACAAATTTTTCTACTATTTTATGATGACTGAAAAAGTTAAAAAACTTTAAAAATTCTTCAAA
>NZ_JADRHM010000061.1 GCF_018205345.1 Fusobacterium sp. DD2 | reverse complement strand
GGCCAGGTGGAAGACCACCTGACCTATGTTAAAATAATATTGCTCTTTTACTGGCGCTCCCAGAAAGATTCGAACTCTCGGCCCTCTGATCCGAAGTCAGATGCTCTATCCAACTGAGCTATAGGAGCTAAGAGTCACGACTAAAGTCTTTCAGCTATTAATTTTGCTGCCATTTCTTCAGCTATTGCCTCTAATTTTGCTATATCTTCAGCTTTTGGAGTTCCTTTTACTTCTACTGGCTCTCCAACAACTTCGATTCCTTTTAATTCATCTGCGAAAGCTTGGATTCCTCTAACTCCTCCACCACTCCACATCATTGTTCCAAATATTCCAAGATATCTGTTCTTTAATCCATAATTTCCTAATTTATGTAATAATGGTTGAACTTTTGGATATACAGAGTTGTTATGTGCACAAGAACCAATCATAAGTCCTTTGTACTTCCAAATTTCGCTTATAATAAATGTGTGATCTGTTTTAGAAGCATCATAAATCTTAACTTCTTTAATTCCACAACAATTTAGTTTTCTTCCTAATACTTCAGCCATTTTTGCAGTGTTACCATACATACTTCCATATACAATAACTACTCCTTCAGCTTCTGGTTCAAATTTTGCCCAGTTTTCATATAAAGATATAACTTTAGGAATGTCATCTCTCCAGATTAATCCATGTGATGGGCAGATATATTTTAATTCAAGTTTTGCAAGTTTTTTAATAACATTTATTACTTGAACTCCATATTTACCAACTATATTTGAGTAGTATCTTCTCATTTCTCCTTCATAGAAATCAAAGTTTACCTGATCATCAAATATTCCTCCATCTAATGCTCCAAAACTTCCAAAAGCATCATTTGAGAATAATATCTTATCTGTTGTATCATAAGTTGACATTGATTCTGGCCAGTGTACCATTGGCATCATTGCAAATGTTAATTTATGTTTTCCTAAATCAAGGATTTCTCCCTCTTTTACTGTAACATAATTTTCTTCAGGAAAATCAATACAGAATGCTTTTAACATTCCTATTGTTTTAGCATTACCAACGATTTTTACATTTGGAAATACTTTTACAACTTCTTTTAATCCACTTGAATGGTCTGGCTCAACGTGATTTACTACTACATAGTTTAATTCTCTTCCACCAAGGCAATCTACTATCTTATCTAAAAAAGTAGATGCTGATCCAATTTCAACTCCATCGATTACACAAGTTTTTTCATCATCAATAAAATATGAGTTATAAGTAACACCATGTGGTAATGGAATATAATTTTCAAATCTTTCTGTTTTTCTGTCATTAACTCCAATCCATGTTACATCATCTGTTATTTTTGTACAAAAATACATAACTTCCTCCTAAAAATAATTTATTTTTTAAATTCGTCAATAATTAAATTATAGCAATAAAAACTTTGTAACTCTCTATTCTGTATATCATTGTAGTATAATTACCTTATTCTCTCTTAAAGATTTAATTATACCCAACTTAGTTTACTATCATTGAAAAAATACTCTTATATATATAATATTAAACTTATCAAAATATTTCAACCTTTTTATAAAAAATTTTTTCAATAATTGAATTTTTTTTAAAAAACATCAAAAATATGCTATAATGCAATAGGTTGATTGATACCAAAACACTAATTTATACGGAGGTTTATTATGCATCCAGTGCTTTTTTCAATAGGTGGATTAGAAATCCGTTTTTATGGCTTAATGTATGCTATATCTTTTTTCATTGGAATTGAAATTGCTAAATATATGGCTAGGGAAAGAAATTATGATGAAAAGATAATTGAAAATTATGCTTTTGTAGCTATGCTTTCAGGGCTTATAGGAGGAAGACTTTATTATGTTCTTTTCAATTTAAAGTTTTATCTTGCACACCCTTTAGAAATAATTGCTACCTGGCACGGTGGAATGGCGATACACGGAGGAATTATAGGTGGAATCATAGGTACTTTTATCTATTGTTATTTCAAAAAACTTAATCCTCTTATGTTAGGTGATTATGCTGCAGCTCCACTTCTTTTAGGGCAAGCTCTAGGAAGATTTGGTAACTTTATGAATGGTGAAATACATGGAGTTCCTGTATTTACACCATGGAAAGTCATTTTCAATTTGAAACCAATGTTTTACACATGGTATTCAACATATTTAAATGCAGATGCCCTTACAAAAATACAATATAAGAATTTAGTACCATGGGGAATAGTATTTCCACGTTCATCTCCAGCAGGATTTGAATTCCCTGATATACCACTTCATCCAGCAATGTTATATGAACTAATACTGAATTTTATAGGATTTTTGTTTATCTTCTTTATTTTAAGAAAGAAAAAGGATAAAGCTCCAGGATACCTATGGTGGAACTATATTATCATATATAGCATAATTAGAATATTTGTAAGTTTCTTCAGAGCTGAAGATTTAATGATAGGAGGCCTTAGAGCTCCACACGTTGTAAGTCTTGCACTTATCATTTTCTCTCTGATTATGCTAAAAATTGGTAAAAAACAGGAAAATAAATAATAAAAAAGTGCCAGTACATATTGGCACTTTTTTATCTTACAATTATTTTACAAAATTCTCTTGAACCCCGTCATTTATCATAAATTTATTTTTACATTTATCACATGTACACTGTTCATAATACTTTTCAAACTTTTCCAAAAGCTCTTTATCCTCAAGTATTTCCATTATATTTATTGCCATCTTAATTTTTTCGACATTTTCTGCATACTCTGTAAGCATAATATCTTTCATATTAAGAATCATTTTTTCACCACAATACGGGCACTTTACATTTGCTTTTTCCCAAGGCATAGACATAATAAAGCTGTAAGCTAATTTACTTTTCCCCATAAGTGCAAGTATCCCTATGTACATCTCAATTCTATCAAAATTACTTTTAGCTTTTATATAATCAATATTTCTTGTAATAAATTCTATCCCTTTTCTCAATATTATCTCTTTGCTTTCTCTATAAGTTTTTGAAAGCTCAGCTGGAATCTCTTGCTCTTGTTTTGTTTCAGTAGCTATAATAAGCCCCGCAGCCTGAAAAATCAGAAATGTCCAATCTCTATCTGTGTATTTATTTTCAAGAAGTACACAGATATATGGCAAAGAAATATAAGTAGCTGGATGAAATTTCATCCCTGCCCACAGGTTTTCGCATAGATTATCAAATGCCACCCTATACTTATCAGTCTCATTTTGTTTAAATTTATTCAATTTTACTATAGGTTCAACAGGATTTTTTTCTCCAAAAAGTATTTCTACCCATTCTTTAACATTTCCATATTCTCCTAAGTATTCTGACCACAGTCCGGATTCAAATCCTATTAGTTTATTTTTCATATTGCCCTCCAAGTTGCTTATTTCAAGACAAAATATACAATATTACTATATTTTTTATCGTTTACAATCATATTATAACATATTTTTCAGTAAAACAAACAAGAAATATCCATTTAATTTAAAAAACTCCAACATTCTCGTTGGAGTTTATATGCAAGCACTTATTTTTTTAAATTTGGCATTGTTTGTGCTAAGATATCATCAATATTTTTTATTAACTCAGCTTGAGCTTCAACAAATTTGTCAACATCTCCAGTAATTTCAATACCAGTTATTTTATCTCCCTGCTTAATTTCATTTACAATTTTTTGGTCACCTTCTGAAACTACTTCTCCAAATATTGTATGTTTGTAGTTTAACCATCCAGTAGGAACATGAGTTATAAAGAATTGTGATCCATTTGTATTTGGTCCTGCATTAGCCATTGCTAATTTTCCTGGTTTATCAAATACTACACCTTCTTTAAATTCATCTCTAAATTGATATCCAGGTCCTCCAGCTCCAGTTCCTGTTGGGTCTCCACCTTGAATCATGAAATCCTCAATAACTCTATGAAATTTTAACCCGTCATAGTAACCTCTTCTTGATAGCTGTACAAAGTTTGTTACTGTCATTGGAGCTACTTCTGGGAATAATTTTAAATTAATATCTCCTTTATCTGTTTTTATTTTTGCATTTAACACTATATTTTCCACTGTGTTTGCCTCCTTTATTTTTAATTCAACTGGTTTTCTTCTCATAAATCTACCTTGATAGTAATATCCACCAATTATTATAAGTGCCAGTATAATTATTTTTAAATATCGCATACTGCCTCCATATTCTATCATAATAACTAACTTTTTTCCCCTATAATTTTATTTTTTCATAGTTTTATTAAAAGTTTTTAGCATCTCTTCTTTTGATAAAGTACCATAAATTTCATATTGCCATTTTGACTCAAGTTTATTATTTACTATATCAAGTTTTCCTTGAACTTCTAAGACTTTGTTTTCAAGGTCTCTATATTTTTCTCTGACAGGTTGAAGTTTATAGATACATTCCATCTGTTCATCTTCCTGTATAGCATTTTTAAGATCCATAGATAATTTTTCCTCTTCATCTAAAACAATATTAACTTTATCTAAAAGATTATATTTCAGATTTGTAAGTTGTTTTTTTTCATATTCAAAAAGATTTTTTACAACTTCTGCTCCTGAACTATCTTTCAGTTCTTCTCTTTTTTTCAACTGAGTGTTGATAAATTCCTCTGTGAAAGCATTACTCTTCATAATCTCACAAATATACTTATATATATTTTCCAACTTTTCTTTATCTTTTTCTTCAACTGTAATTTCTGAATCCAGCCCTTTATATAATTTCTCATATTTTGAAACTACATCTTTTTCTAAAAGTTCTGCTGCAGAAATTTCTCCATTTTTTTTAAGTTCTTCAACTTTTGTATTTGTTACTGCCAGTACCTGTAGTACTACCTCTTTTGAAAATTTAATAATCTTATCTCTTTCCATTTTTCCCTTTTCTCTCTCCATAATATTGATAATAATAGCACTCTATTCCACCATTATACAATTTTCTATTTTTAGTTGCTTTTCTACCAAAACACTCTTCAAAATTTTTCTTTGATGTGATTATATAGTATGACCATTTAGGAAGTCTCATTCTACATACATCTCCTAAAAGTCTATACAATCTTTCAACTGACTCATCATCCATAAGTCTATCTCCATAAGGAGGGTTTGTTATTAAAGCTCCATACTCTTCATCAGTTTCCAGATCTAAGAAGTTTTTACACTCTAAGACTATATCATCTTCTACTCCTGCTTTTTCAATATTTTTCTTGGCAATTTCAATAGTAGCCTCATCAATATCTGATCCAAATATTTTTACCTCTTTATCATAGTCTTCCATTGAAAAAGCATCATCTCTTACATCTAACCAATCTTTTTCAGGAATAATATTCCATTTTTCAGATGCAAAGTTTCTATTGCTTCCTGGTGCTATATTTCTAGCTATCATTGCTGCTTCTATAAGAAGAGTTCCTGTACCACACATTGGATCCATCAAAGGAATCCCTCTTCTACTCCATCCTGACAGGTATACTAGAGCTGCAGCCATTGTCTCCTTTATAGGAGCTTCATTTTTTATAGCTCTATAACCTCTTTTGTGTAATGGATCTCCACTTGTATCTATCATAACTATAAAAGTATCTTTATTCCCTTGAATCTTTATAGCATATTTAGCTCCATCTTCATAGAAATAATCTTTATGATACTTTTCTTTTAATTTTTCTACTATGGCCTTTTTTGTAATACTTTGAATATCTGATTTTGAATATAATTTACATTTCACAGAGCTTACCCAGCTAACAGGAAATTCCCCATTTTCAGGTATTACATCTCCCCAATTAATTTTTTTAATATTATTGAAAAGTTGTTCAAAACTTGTTGCTCTAAACTCTCCCATTTTTAAAAATACTCTATCAGCGCATCTAAGATGAATATTTGCTTTTGCTATATCCCTTACAGTTCCATCAAATTCCACTCTTCCATTGAATGCATTGACATTTTCAAAGCCAAGCTCCTTACACTCATCTCTTACTATACTTTCAACTCCCATAGTTGCTGAAGCAATTAAAGTTACTTTTTCTAACATTCTTTTTCCTTCTCCTCTTCTTTCCTTAAACGGTTATGATATACAAGTTTTATCATTGCAAAAACTGGAACTCCAAAAAACATTCCAATTGGACCAAATAAACTTCCTCCAATAAGCACTGATACCACTATCCAAAATGTACTCATACCTACGCTTTCCCCAACTATTTTAGGTCCTATTATCCATCCATCTACTGCCTGTGCTATAACTATTGCCAGGAATAAAAATAACAGTTTATAGGGTTGTGCAAGAGCAACTAGGAAAATTGCTAAAAGTCCTGCTATAATAGACCCTACATATGGAATCATATTTCCCACTCCCATCATTACTCCTGTAAGCATTGCATAGGGAGTACCTGTTATAAACATAACTGCAAAAGTAATAAAACCAACTGCTATTGATACCACAATTCTACCACAGACATATTTAAGCAAAATATCTCGCGACTTTCCAAGAAATACCATAAAATCATTACCTTTTTGTTTTCCAAAAGTAAGTTTTACAATATTCTCTAAAAAAGACGAAAAATATTCTTTACTAAATAAAATGAGCACTCCTAAAAATACTCCTATTAAAAACTTAGTTAAGGCAACAGTCCACCATACAATATTTAAAAGTGCTGAAAACCCAACTTCCTGAATATACTTTGTATTTTTCTTAACAAAATCAATCATACTCTTTTGAAGTTCAACTTCACCTATAACTATTAATCCTTTTCTCTTCAGGTAATTTATTACCTCTTCTGTATATCCCTCTATTTTATCCTGCATCATTGGAAGTTTAAGATACAAATCTTTAATACTTTTTCCCAATTCAGGTGCAACAATCCCTATAAAACCTGCTATAAGCAGTATAAGAATTATTAAAGTAAGAAGTATTGCAAGAACTCTTTTAAGTCTCCATTTCGTTTCAAAAAAAGTGACTATAGGTTCCAGGAAAATAGCTATAAAAAAGGCATATATTACTGGAATTAAATATCCAACATACTTTTCATAAATCATTGCAACAGTTTCATACTGTTGTAAAAAACTTTGTATCAATATAAGCACAACACCTATAAAAATAATTTTTACTCCTTTACCCTTCCCCTCCATATTTTCACCTCTATCTTACAATATAATCAAGATCCTCATTATCATCTTTTCCATCTCCAACCACTTTTATTAAAAGTCTATCAGGAACTCCTATGATAACCTCTCCTGGGTCTTTTATCCATCCTCTTTTTACATTAATCTTAAGAGGAGAATTAGAACTTGTTACCCTTACCATATTGTCTTTAAACTTTACATTTACTCCACCTAAATTTGTATCTACAAAAAGATCTTTTTCTTCTTCCTGTAGCGGATATGTATATTGGAGTTTTCCATCTACATATATTTCAACACGTGAAGCTTTTTCGTGACTTAAGCTCGTTATTTTCAATCCAACCAATGAAAAAAAGGCTATAAAGAAAATATATATTATCAGGTCACCCATTTTAAAATATTTTGGTCTTCTTTTCATCTCTTCTCCTAAAGTGCTGTTCCTATTTTCTCACCCATGTAAACTTTTGTCTCTATACCTTTTTTAGTATTCTCTATAAGATCAGCATCAATTTTTATTTTACCTTTTTCAAATACAAGAACTACTGTTGATCCTCCAAAAAAGAAATATCCCTTTTCACTTCCTTTATCAACATGTGTATTTGGTGTATAAGTCTGTTTAATTCCCCCAACCATAGTAGCTCCAATTTCCACTATTGCAATATCTCCAAAATTTTTAGTCTCCAATATAGAATATTCTCTCTTATTCTCACATAATATTCTGAAATTCTTTCTTATTGCATGGGTAGATACTGAATAGTAATCTCCATTTATTAGATGTGACGGTCCAATTTTTCCATCTGCTGGGAAATGAAATCTATGATAATCAACAGGTGCTAATCTTACTATAACAAATGCACCATCTTCATATTTTTTAGCAAGATTCTCATCTCTAAAAAAGTCTTTTAATGTAAATTTATCTCCCTTTACATAAAACTCTTTCTCTTTATTTAAATTTTCAAAAGCAAGAATTTTTCCATCTGCTGGAGTGACTACTGCATTTTCATCATAGTCAATCTTTCTTGCTCCTGGCTTAAGTTCCCTATAGAAAAAATCATTAAAAGAGGTAAACTCCTCTAATTTTTTCTTAGCTTCAGATATATTTACCCCTGCTTCTGCAATAAAACCAGGTATTTTTTTCACTGATTCTTTTTTATCCATAGACTTTCCATACCACTCTGTAAGAAATTTCTTTCTAACTACAAATTTTAAAGGAAGCTCTCCTAATGGATTATAGTATAAAAACTTTAAATACTTCTCTCCAGGAACCTTCTCTGTTAAAATTTCACCTGTTTTTCTCTCTATATAATCTATTTTCTTAAATTCCATATTTTCTCCTTTTAAAAAATTATTGGTATTTTAAACAACTTATGGTATATAATCATAATAAGCTTATAATTATATTTAGGAGGATGTCTCATGAAAAAAATCGCACTTATAGCACATGACAACATGAAAGAAGATCTTGTTGAATTTGTAAAAAAACATGTTGATTTCTTTAAACAATACCCATTAGTTGCAACAGGAACTACTGGTAAAAAAATTATTGACGCAACTGGTCTTGATATTTGCAGATATCAATCTGGACCAATTGGTGGAGACCAGCAAATTGGAGCAGATATTGCTACAAACCAAATTGAAGTGGTTTTCTTCTTTAGAGATCCATTAACTGCCCAACCGCATGAACCTGATATCTCTGCACTTATAAGACTTGCAGATGTACATAAAATACCAATAGCTACTAATAAATCTACTGCAGAACTTATTATAAAAGCTTTAAAAACTAAATAACATTTCAAAAGGCTGACTACAATATTAACTCTAAATAATTTTCTAATATTATAAGTCAGCCTATTTAATTCTATTCAATTTCAGACTTTATACTTTTTATCAAATTATATTTTAAACTTAGTAAATCACTTGATAAATCCACCTTATATTTATGTGGATTTTCCAATCTTTTTCTCTCTTCTGATATTTTTTCAAGACTCTCTAAATAATATTTTTGAGAACCTAAAATATCAAATAACTCTTCATATTCAGACTGGATAATCTCACCTTTATCGATATATTGTCTTGTAAGTTTCTTTATTGTATATTGATTTTCTTTAAGCTGGCTATATTTAAAATCATATTTTTCATCTCTAATTACAAGATCTTTTCCATGGATAAGAAGTTCTTTATCCTTATCATTTCTTACTAATGTTATAAGATCTGCATATGCAAGTCCACTTTGGTCGTAGATTCTATATACCTCTTTAAAACCTGGATTTGAAATCTTAACAACATCTTCAGATAATTTCATAACTGGGTTGCCATCTATTTCAACTATTTTATATACTCCACCAAAGCATGGGTTTGATTTGCTTACTGCTATTTCATCTCCAACACCATATACATTTACACAAGCTCCCTGCTCTTTTAATGATCTTATCAATTCCTCATTTAATGAATTTGTTAAGAATATCTGAGCCTTTTTAAACCCAGCTGCATCTAAAAGTGCTCTACATCTCTTAGAAAGATATGCAAGGTCACCTGAATCTATTCTTACTCCATAAATTCCAGGATATGAATCATCTATTCCACACTCTTTAAATGCTTCAATTGCATTTTGTATTCCCATTCCTAAAGTGTTATATGTATCTATAAGCAGTATTAAAGTATTTCCTTTTCTATTTACTCTATGTTTTATAAAAGTTTTAAATGCCTCTTTCTCAGCAGCACTTCCCACTCCAAAAGATTGAACATAAGAGTGTGCCATTGTTCCTACACTTTTAATTCCATATTTATACTCAGTTACCATATTAGAGTGACTTGTACATCCTCCAATTACTGCAGCTTTATTTCCTGTTACAGCACTGTCAAATCCATGTGCTCTTCTACTTCCAAAAGCTGAAACCTGAACTGGATAAGCAGCTCTTGTTACTCTTGAAGCTTTTGAAGCTATTGCCATTTCCATATTTATAATATTTAATATAGGTGTTTCTAATATTTGTGCCTGAATTAAAGGCGCTTTTATAGTTATAACAGGTTCATTTGGATACGCTATCTCTCCATCTCTCATAGCATATAACTCCCCTGTAAATTTCATCTTAGATAGATAGTCTATAAGCTCTTCAGATTCTATCAATTTTGAAAAATATTCTCTTTTTTCCTCTTCAGGAGTAGTATTAAGTATCTCAATTAAATTGATTACCTCTTGCACTCCAGCAACTACTGCAAATCCTCCATCAGCAGTTTTTCTGAAAAAAACATCAAATACCGCTATCTTTTCTTCCATATTTTCCATTAAAAAAATATCGCTTTCTGTATATTGGTATCTGTCAGAATTTAGTACTCTTGCAAACTCTGTCAGAATTCTTGGTTTATTCATTCTATCGCTCCTTAGTACTTTATAAAGATATTTCCTTATAATTATAACATTTATTCGCCCTTTTTTCTATTGTATTCTTACATTTTAGTAAAAATAATGGTATGATGTTAAATGTATAACAATAAATATTTGGAGGAAATTATGAGAGCTGTAATACAAAAAGTAAAATATTCATCTGTTTCTGTAGATGAAAAAATCGTAGGAAAAATAGATAAAGGATTTATGATATTATTAGGAGTTACTCATGAAGATGGGGAAAAAGAGGTAGAATGGTTAGCTAAAAAGATAAAAGATTTAAGAATCTTTGAAGATCAGGATGGAAAAATGAATCTAAGCCTTGAAGATGTAAAGGGAGAAGTTCTTATTATCTCACAATTCACTCTTTATGGAGATTGTATAAAAGGACGTCGTCCTAGTTTTACACAAGCAGCTAAACCTGATATGGCAAATGATTTATATGAAAAATTTGTTGAAAAGTTTAGAAGTTTTGGAATTAAAACTGAAACTGGTATATTTGGTGCAGATATGAAGGTTGAACTTTTAAATGATGGACCTGTTACAATGATAATAGATACAAAAGATGTAGCATCACTTAATAAATAAAAAAAGCTGGAGAGATTATTTCTCTCCAGTTATTTTATCTATGTAATCTCCCATTCTCTCTTCTAACCAATAATAATCCTTGTCTAATTGAACATATCCTACATGTCCCCCATATTTTGTAATTTGTAGAGTTATATTTGGATTATTTTTACTCTCTTCTTTTGGATAACAGCTTTCAGACATTATAGGATCATCTTCTGCCATAAGTATTAGAACTGGCAATTTAATATTTTTTATCACTTTATTTGCACTTACATTTTCATAATAATCAATAGCATCTCTATATCCATATTGTGGAGCTGTATATAGATTGTCAAAATCTTCTATAGTTTTTGCATTCATTGCATCTTGAAGATGTTTTTCCTCAGGGAAAAGTTTTATTTTTTCTGCCATTTTTCTTTTCAATTTCTTTAAAAAATAATTTCTATAAATTGAGTTACTTTTTTTATCAAATGTTCTTGAACTTCCAAGTGCATCACATGGAGCTGATACAGCAATACCACATATGATATTATCATTTATATTTTTTTCTCTTCCCAGGTAATTTAACACAAGTCCTGCTCCTAAACTAAATCCCGCTATTACTACTCTTTCATAATCTTTTGTTTTTTCAAGTACAGTATGCAAATCTTCAATTTGACCCATGTTATAAAATTTGGGTTTTCTGTTCATTTCTCCACTGCATCCACGATAATTCATAGCTAGAACATCCCACTTTTTCTTAGTAAAATATTTTCCTATTCCCTTAATATAATTACTTCTTGAACTTCCTTCCAGTCCATGACATAAGACTAAAAGATTTTTACTACCATTTTTTAACCAGTCAATATCTAAAAAATCCCCATCTGGAGTTTCAATTCTTTCTCTTTCATATTCAATCTCCACTTTTCTAAAAATTGTTGGATAGCAAGTACTAATATGTCCATTTTTAAATAACAGACTTGGTTTATAATCCATTTTTTCCTCCTAATTTTTTAATTGTTATTATCTCTTTTCAATCTATTCTCTTGACTTTTTAACATTATTCTAGTATCTTCAAATAGAGGGCAAAGTCAAAAGGAAGGAATACTTATGAAAAGAAAAAAACTATTTTTAATACTGTTTCCGCTTTTTTTAGGTGTAATCATCTACCTTATTTATAGAAGCAGAAATCTTTTTTATTTTAAAATAATAGAATCACATTCTATTTTTCATACACCAGTAATATCTATAAGAGAGTTTGCATGGAATTACAGAAAACTTTTTCCATTGTGGGTGGTTTACTCTCTCCCAGATGGATTGTGGCTTTTCTCTTTTGGTGCCGCTCTTTTAATAGATAGAATATTTTTTTATTTCCATTTTTTTCTCTTTACAGGGATATATATTTTTATGGTTATTTTTGAATTTGTTCAAAAATTTTTGGGTGGTCATGGAACTGTTATAGGTACCTACGATCCATTAGATATTCTTTTTTTTACCTTTGGGTATATAGGCATATCAATTATAGCTAAATATATGCACAAAGCTCAAAATATTCCTTTAGAAAAAATAACTCTTAAGAACAAAAGAAAAGAATTTCTATATGATATAAAGATAATTATACTCTTTATAATTCTTGCTCTATTCCCTGTATTGATATAATTTCAAATATCATTTCAATTATAGCGAATATGTAGCTCTTTTACAACCTAATAAAAATATACTGTGATATTTTATATTAATTAATATACTTTAAATAAAACTAAAATTTTAGACAAATATATGTTATAATCTGTAATATATATTGAGAGGTGAGTGTAACAAAATGGTAAATAAAGGAATTGTCAAAAAAATAGATGGGGACAAAATTACTGTAAAACTGTATAAAGACACTGCTTGTTCTCATTGTAGCGGATGTAGTGGAGATAGCAAATACGGAAAAGATTTTGAATTTGAAACTGATAAAAAGGCTGAAATTGGAGATACTGTGACTTTTGAAATAGCTGCTGGAAAAGTTATAAAAGCTGCTTCAATAGCTTATATTCTTCCAGCTGTAGCAATGATAGTTGGTTATTTCTTTGGAAATAAGATACTTAGTTTAAATGAAAATATGAGTATTCTATCTAGCTTTATCGGATTATTCCTATCTTTTGTATTTCTTTTCCTATATGATAGACTTGTAATTAAGAAAAGAAAAAATTCAGAAATTGAAATTATCTCAATAGAAAAAGAAGATACTTCAAATATGATTGATAGCTGTAAAAATAAAGAAAACTGGTAAAAGTAAAGAGGTTGTTGCATTTTGCAACAACCTCATTTTTTATTTTTCAATTGGAACTTTTAAAATATACATAGCTTCAAAAGGATTCTTTTGAAAAGCTGGTCCTGATACAATATTCACTATTATATCTCCATTTACTTTATACTCTTTTCTATTTTCTTCTATCCACTTTAATACTTTTTCAATGTTTTCTTTAACACTTTCAAATTTTCCCTGACATATAAGACAGATATATTTTCTCATTGGCACAATATATCTATTTTTACAATCTTCAAATTTTTTAAGAACAACAAGTTTATCATATTCAAACTTTCCATTTTCAAATTTCTTATTATCCACTGTAAAGGCGTATAATCCTATTGGTGCAAGAGATTGATTAATTCTTACCAGATAACTGTCAAGCTCTTTAAAAGCTGTAGATATACCCTCATAAGAGTTCCTGTCTACTATGTCTGAATATATTCCATCAATTTGTGTTTCCTCTTCAAAAAACTTGTCAACTTCATTTTCTAACTGAATAAGATACTTCATCTGTGAAGCATTTTCCTTTAACTCTTCCTGCAGATTTTTAAGTCTTTCTATCTCTTTATCAGTTTCCTCTATCATTTTATCCATAAGCTTTAATGTATGAGAATAGCTTAAATTTTGCAAATGACTTTTTATAGATGCATTATTAAATCCAAGTTTTTTAAGATGCACAACCATTTTTAATATTGGTATCTGAAATAATCTATAATATCTATAGTTTGTCTCTTCATCTTTGTAATAAGGTTTTACTATTCCTTCTTTATCATAATATCTCAAAGTAGAAATAGGCATCTGTGTTATTTTTGAAACTTCCCCAATTGTTAAATAATTTTCCATAATTTCCTTTCCATCCTGAGATTTTATCTCACTTTATGTTTCTTTTAACTATACTATAATTAAAATAAAAAAGCAAGTGAGT
>NZ_JADRHM010000060.1 GCF_018205345.1 Fusobacterium sp. DD2 | reverse complement strand
ATTAAATATCATTTTATCTATAAGATATGCCATTCCACCATCATTATTTGATTTAGTGATGAATTTACAAACTTTTTTAATATCGTCATTGGCATTTTCTACCGCTACACTCAGTCCTGCACTTTTTAGCATTGGAAGGTCATTATATGAATCTCCCACAGCTATAGTATCACAAATATCAACTCCTAAAAACTCTGCAAGCTTTTCAAGTGCAATCCCTTTATCAATTCCAAGTCTGACAACTTCAAGAAAGAAAGGTTTAGAAATAGCAATAGTATAGTTGTCACCATGTTCTTCTTTTAATTTTTTTTCAACCTCTTTAAGATAAGATGGCTCCTCTAAAAGCATACATTTTACAGCTGGATATGTGACTTCGTCCTTAAAACTTTTAACAAGTTTATGATTCATTTTAGTAAGTTCCACTTCCACATCTATATACTGGCTTTCAGTTTCAGAAATTATATCATCCTTATGATATGTAAGAATATGAGTGTTGTGTTTTTTACTAAAGTCATACATAAGATGAAGGTCTTCTTTAGAAAGAGCAGCTTCATATATATTTTTTCCAGTTTTACAATCTGTAATTATAGAGCCGTTAAATGAAAGAAGATACCCTCCATATTTTTCAAGCTCCAATTCATTAGCTAAGTCTCTCATTGCAAAAGTTGGTCTTCCAGAAGCAAGTATAAATTTTACACCAGCCTGTTGAGCTTTGATTATTGCATCTTTATCCTTTTGTGATACCTTTTTTTCATCATTTAAAAGAGTATCATCTAAATCAGTAAATATCATTTTATAACCCATGACAGTTTTCACCCCTTATTTAACAATTAACAGAAGTAAATTATAACCATTTTGGTGAGAAAAGTAAAGAGTGATAAAATTGTCGTTTTTTTCACTTAGAAGATAATATTTTATTTATAATATTTAAGTTTTATTTTAGAACTTTTAAATTTATTTTAAGACAGTATAAAGTTGAAAAAAGAATATATTTCATATATAATTATATGTGAAAGGAATAAAAAATATTACTATTTTTAAAGGGGTTGAAAATAGTAAAAATGGTGGGGGAATTTATGTGGTTAGCTTAAAATATGAAAAGGATTTTTTTAAATGGCTTGCTGAAAAAGACAGCAGACCACAGCTTGGAGAGTTTTATTTTATATTGCAAAAAATTAAGCAGTATGGTGAAGAAAAAATTCCAGAGACTAAAGTAATTGATGAAAAGAATATAGATAGTGTCAGTGATATTGTACTTAGTGCTTCTTCTGAAAAATTTAGTTTAAGTGAGAAAAAATTTGTTAACTCTATTTTTTTAAAGTTTAGAATTTTTTTAGAGGAGATGGAGAAAGAAAAAGTTGTTAAAGAGAAAAAACTGGATTCATTGAACTCAAATACAGATTTAAAAGTATTGAAAAATATGAATTTTAATAAAGTTGACCCAGTTAAATTCAGATGTTTAAGGAAAAAATATACAAAGGTTGCCAGTTGGGAAGAACTCTATATAAAAGTTATCAGATTTTTATGGGAAGAGTATCCAATAGTTTTTGATGAGATGCTCTTTGATACAGAGGATATAGAGAAAAACAGGATATCTTTTAATTATGCAACATATAAAAGACAGATGAGAAGTCCTGAGATGATTGGAGATTATTTCTGCATAGATGTACCTAAAAATGGAAAAGAGATGTTAAAAAATATTAAATGGGTTCTTGACTGTTGTGGGGTTAAATATGAAATGCTTGAAATAATTGCTAAAAGTGAAAATACAAATGTAAAAATTGAACTGGAAAATGAAGAAACAGAAGATGAACCTGTAGAAATTCAAGAGGATAACAATGTAAAAGAGGTAGAAGAAAAAGAGATTAAGTTAGAGGATAAAATAAAAAATAACAAACCTGTAAATAAAGAGATAGAAGAGCTAAACCTGACAAAGGAAAAAATAGCCGAAGATAAAAAGCAGGAGAATAAAATAGAAAAATCAGAGACAATAGAAGAAAAGGCTGAACAGATACAGAAAATTAAATCAATAGTATTAGGAGATGAGGTTAAAGAGCTCAATCTTAATAAATTGAAGGATATTAATTTTGAAAGTATAGTTCCCTATGAGGTAAAGTACAGACATAAGAAACTTGGATTTTCAAGAAGTTGGAAAGATGCATATGTAAATATCGCAAGTGAAGTATATAAAAATTGTGGTTTTCTTTTAGCTGAATGGATAGGAAAACCTCTTTTTGAAGATGGCAAAAATATTGATATTGCAGATGGAAAATCATTAGATAAGCTTCGTGTACCTCAGGTAATTAGCAGTAACACTACTGAAAATCTATTTATTGAAACTGATTATTCAAATGATGAAATTGTAATGAGAATAAAAAAATTACTGGATATCTCTCTGATTAAATATGAAAATTTCTTAATTTCCTATAAAGAGATAATAGAGGTAGAAACAGAGGAGATAGAAGAGCAAAGCTGTGATGAGAAAGCTGAAGAAGTAAATATTTGTATTCTGGATTTGAAAAAGGAATATGATTTAAGTAAAAGTCTTCCTATATCTTTAGAAATAGGGGATAGAATAGGAAAAGAGTATAAGAGCTGGGGAGAGTTATATCTAAATCTTTTAGATATACTTTGGAATAAATATGGTATGTATATTAGACCTGGAAAGAGTGACAATATAGAGGAAATTCCTCTGTCACAGGTATCTGTTACAGATAATCTTTCTCCAGAAGAGATTGTAAAAAAAATAAAGATAATTTTAAAAATGTATTCAATAGATTACAGTAAATGTAAAATAACAGTGCAAGGTAGTATAGAAAAAATTGAAAATAAACCTAAAGAGAAAGTTAATCTTGGAGAGATTCTTGAAATCAATTATTCAAATCTAAGCAGACTAGCTTATACTATTTCAGTTGGATTTTCATATAAAAAAGTAAGAAGTGTAAAGAGCTTTGACTGGGGAAAGGTTTATTGTGAAATCTTTAAAATAATATGGAGAGCTGATAAAAAAGATTTGGAAGATTATATTGAAAAACCTATATTAAAAGGGGCTAGTAATGCACCAATAGATATATCAAGAAATAAAAGCGTCATGTCTATCCCTAGAAAAATAGATGATGATATTTATTTAGAAACAGATTATGAACCGTATGAGATTTTAAAGAGAATAAGACAGATTATCACTATTTCATCTTTTAGATTTGAAGAGTTTCCTATTTATTACAGGAGATTTTCAGGGCACGAGTTTAAAAAAATCACAGAGAAATTGCAGTTGAAGAGACAGAAACAGCTTGAAAAGAATAAAAGATTTATATTTTATAACTGGATGATAAATGAGGAAAATATAAGTGCCAAAATAGCTCAAAACTATATCAGTGCAGTAGATGAAGTGGAAAGATATGTTAAAGAGTTTGAGATTGGTACTGGAAAAGTCTATGGACATAATAGAATGGAAGAATGCAGGGAAACATTAGCTCTATTATTTAATGATGAAAAATTTAAACTTTTTAATGAAAAACATCATCATAAGCATATGGCAGCTAGTAAGCAGTATCTGAATTTTTTATCATGCAATATAGATAAAATGGAATATATCAACTAATTGAAGCTGAAATTGATTTCAGCTTCTTTTATTTGAGAAATATCTATACTGAAGTGGGAAATAAAATCTTTTAACTACAAGGATAAAATGTTATAATATAAAATAGAGATTTTATCTTTAGTGACAAATAATAAAAAAAATATATGGATAAAATTATAAAATTACACAAAAATAAAGTATTTTATAGTATAATAAAATTCAGAATATTTTTAATAGAGTAATTGGAGGCAACAAGTGATAATTAATTCAGACTTTGAATTGAATAATAGAAGCCTTGAAGAGTTTGCAAGGGTAATGGTACCAGAGGCTTTAGAATGCAAAGTAGATATAAAACGTAAAAGAGAAGATGGAAATATCATTGTTTCCATGGAGATAGATGGTGTAGAGAAATCTTTTAGTTATAAGGATCAGCTTGGTAAGATAGAAGATCAGGAAGTTACAATGACAAAGATACTTCTTCTTAAGTTTTTTAATAAGGATTACTCATGGGGTGGACTTATGGGAGTGCGTCCTACCAAGGTAGTGAGAAGATTTTTAAATCTTGGGTACTCTTATGATGAGATAAGAGTAATACTTAAAGATTTCATGCTTGTAAAAGATGAAAAAATAGAACTATTGATTGAAGTTGTAAAAAAAGAACTTGAATTTTTAGATAGAGAGCATATAAATCTATATATTGGAATTCCTTTTTGTCCAACTAAATGCAAGTACTGCTCTTTTGCTTCATATGAGATAAATGGAGGAGTAGGAAGATATTATGATGGCTTTGTTGAGACACTTTTAAAAGAGATTGAGCTTGCAGGAGAGTTCTTAAAAAGAGAGGGATTTAAAGTATCATCAATATATATGGGTGGAGGAACACCGAGCACACTTACAGAGAAAGATTTAGAAGATGTTTTATCTGCTGTGGATAGATATATTGATAGAAGTGATGTAAAAGAGTTTACATTTGAGGCAGGAAGAGAGGATTCACTAACTGAGAAAAAGCTGGAAATAGCTAAAAAATATGGAGTGGATAGAATAAGCCTTAATCCACAGACATTTAAAGTGGCAACTCTTGCTAAAGTAAATAGAAAATTTGACAGAGAAAACTTTGACAGATATTTTAAAATAGCAAAGGATATGGGATTTATAGTAAATATGGACTTTATAGTTGGACTTCCTGGAGAGACAACAGAGGATATAGTTGACACTATAAAAGAGGTTGAAAAATTTGACCTGGATAACCTTACTATTCATACTCTTGCATTTAAGAGAGCTTCTAATCTTTTTAAAGAGAGTCAGGACAGAGTGGAACTTGATGGAGAAAAGATAAATGCAGAGATTAAAAGAGTAACTGAGGAAAAAGGACTTTACCCATACTACATGTATAGACAGAAAAATATTATGGAGTGGGGAGAAAATACTGGATTTGCTAAAAAAGGGTGTGAATCTATCTTCAATATTGAGATGATAGAGGAAAATCAGCCAACTATGGGACTTGGTGGAGGAGCTATTACTAAGATAGTAAAACCATTAAATGAGTATAGAGATTATATTGAAAGATACGTAAATCCTAAGGACCCAGCTCTTTATATAAGAGAGATGGAAGAGAGAATGAAAGCAAAAGAAGAACTGTTTATGAAACTAAAAAAATAATGGGGATGTGATTTCATTGAAAAAGATGTGGATTTTGCTTATGACTATTTTTATAAGTATAGGAGTTTTTGCAGGAGAGCTTGAAAAAAACAGTGAGCACTACGACCTTATAATAAGTACCAATGTACTGGAGGAAGAAACTAGATATACTGATATTAATACTGCTACTTTAGAAGAACTTTCCAATGCTGGTATTACAATGAGACAGGCAAAAATGATACTTAACTACAGAGAAAAAACTGGTGGATTTAGAAATATTCAGGAGCTTAAGAGAATAAAAGGTATTGGTCAGGCAACATATGCTAAACTTAAAGAGAAACTGGTAGTTAAAACTCCAGCTGAAAGAAAGCCTCTTTATATCAACGAAGCTACTGATGACGATATGAAACTATTTGGATTGGATAAAAAACAGATTAGAAAGATAAGAAAATATATAAATCAACATGGAAGAATTGAGAATAATATGGAACTTATGAAACTTCTTCCTGAGAGTACATATGAAAAGTATAAAACAATAATTAAATATGATAAATTTTAGAAAGAGAGTGATAATATGGGAAAATTAATTAGAGGTGTAAGTAAAAATGCGAGATTTTTTGTTGTAGATTCAACAGATGTCGTACAGAAAGCATTGGATATACATAAATGCAGTCCTACTGCAATAGATGCATTTGGAAGATTATTAACAGCTGGAATAATAATGGGTTCTACTTTAAAGGGAACTGATATATTAACACTTAGAACTGATACTGATGGACAGCTTAATAATATGGTAGTAACAGCAGATTCTAATGGAGGAGTAAAAGGATATCTTTCAAATCCAACTGCTGATGTTCCTTTAAAAGATAATGGTAAGTCAGATGTGGCTGGACTTGTTGGAAAAGGAATATTAAAAATTATAAAAGATATGGGACTTAAAGAACCATATGTTGGATTATCTGAAATAAAATCAGGAGAGATAGCTCAGGATATAGCTTATTACTACTATAACTCAGAGCAGACTCCAACAGTTATTGCACTTGGTGTAAAATTAAAAGATGAAAAAACAATATCATATGCAGGTGGATATATGGTACAGTTACTACCTGATGCTGAAGATTCATTTATAGATGCATTGGAAGAAAAAATTCAGGCTATAAGACCTATGACTGAGCTTATGGCTGGAGGAATGGATATTAAAAGAATAGCAAAACTTCTATATGAGGATATGCACAGTGAAAACAATGATAAACTTGTTGAAGAGTATGAGATATTAGAGGAAAAAGATGTAGAATATAGCTGTAACTGCAGTGCTGATAAATTCCACAGAGGACTTATTACTCTTGGAAAAGAGCAGTTGGCAGATATATTTAAAGAGAAAGATGACATAGAAGCACAATGCCATTTCTGTGGTAAAAAGTATCAATTTACTAAGAAGGATTTTGAAGATATCCTTAAATAGAAGAAAAGGAAAGTGAGTATTGTTATGAAACTTATAGATTCACATGCCCATATGGACAATGAGGAATTTGATATTGATAGAGAAGAACTATTTGAAAAAATAGGAAATGAGATGGACTTTATAGTAAATATAGGTTATGACTTAGAAAGCAGTAAAAAAAGTGTAGAGTATGCAAATAAATACCCTTTTGTATATGCTGCTATTGGATTTCACCCTGATGAGATAGGTGGATACTCTGATGAAACTGAGGCTGAACTTATAGAGCTTGCAAAAAATCCAAAAGTTCTTGCAATAGGAGAGATTGGACTTGATTATCACTGGATGACTCATCCTAAAGAGAAACAGCAGGAGATATTTAGAAGACAGTTGGAACTTGCAAGAAAGGTGAATAAACCTATAGTAATACACTCAAGAGAGGCTATGGAAGATACTTTAAATGTATTAAAAGAGTTTCCTGATGTAAAGGGAATATTCCACTGTTATCCAGGTTCTTTTGAAACAGCTAAAACACTGATTGACAGATTTTATCTTGGAATAGGTGGAGTCTTAACATTTAAAAATGCTAAAAAACTTGTAGATGTTGTAAAAGAGATACCTTTAGATAGACTTATACTTGAGACAGACTGCCCATATATGACACCTGCTCCATTTAGAGGAAAAAGAAATGAACCTACATATGTAAAATATGTAGCAGAAAAAATAGCTGAACTTAAAGGTGTGACATATGAAGAGGTAGCTCGTGCTACAAATGAAAATACAAGAAAAGTATATAGAATGAGTGAGGATGCATAATGATAATTTGTCCTGTATGTAAAGAGGAACTGGTTAAAGAGGGAAAAACTTACAGATGTAAGAACAATCACTGTTTTGATATGGCAAAACAGGGGTATACCAATCTTTTACTGTCTAATCAGAAACACAGCAAGATGCCTGGTGACGATAAAGATATGGTAATGAGCAGAAGAGGATTTTTAGAAAAAGGTTATTATAAAGCTATATCAGATGGTGTAAATAAGATAGTTAAAGAGACAGCTTACAAAAAAGAGTTGGAAATCTTAGATATTGGTTGTGGTGAAGGATACTACACTAAAAGATTAAAAAACTCTTTAGAAGAGTCAGGTATAAAATCTCATATAGTTGGAATAGATATTTCTAAAGAGGCTGTTCTTGCAGCTGCTAAAAGTGATAAAAGTATAGAATGGATTGTGGCAAGTGCTACAAATCTGCCGATTTCAGATGATTCACTTGATTATATAATCTGTATGTTTGCAAAGATAATACCTGAGGAAAAATTGAGAACATTGAAAAAAGGTGGATACCTTATTGTAGTATCAACAGGAGAAAATCACCTTATAGAGCTTAAAGAGGTTGTATATGATAAGGTGAGAACAGATTTCTATTCACCTGTTAAGGACCTGGAGATGTTTAAGCATTGTAAGACAGTTAACTGTAGTGATAAAGTCCATATAAATACCAATGAGGACCTTAGAAACCTTTTTGATATGACTCCTTATAGATGGAGAAGTCCAAAAGAGGGAATTGACAGGTTGTTTGCATTGGATAGTCTGGATATAACTATTGACGTGAATATAGATATATTTATGAAAATGTAGAGGGGATAATGATATTAGGATTGGGAACTGATATTGTAGAGATATCTAGAATAAAAAAAGCATTGGAAAATGAAAATTTTAAAAAGAGAGTGTATACTGCTGAAGAGATAGCAGAGGCTGAGAAAAAAGGTGTTGGAAAATATTTTACTTACGCCGGTAAATTCTCAGCTAAAGAAGCTATTTCAAAGGCTTTTGGTACAGGAGTCAGAGGATTTTCTCTAACGGATATAGAGATAGTTTCTGACACACTTGGTAAACCATATGTTAATTTTAAGGGGAACCTGATAGAGAAAATGTCAGGTAAATCTGTTGAAATTTCTATTTCGCATTGTAAAGAGTATGCTACTGCAGTAGCTATATTAATGAGAGGAGAGAATTAAGATGGAGAAAAAGGAATTTTATGATGAATTGGAAAAATTTATTGATGGTTTGAGAGACAAAAAGGATGACGTGAGAATTTTAAACTTTGTTGTTGAAAAATTAGATGCCATTCCTAAGGATGTTCAAAAATTTATTGCTGATAAGACAGGACTTATGGAGATATCAATAGAGAACACCATAAATTTCTACCCTAAATTTAGAAATAAAGTTAAGGATAAAAGCGTAAAAGAAGTAGCAGTGTGCACAGGAATGAATTGTGGACCATCAGGAGGTCAGGATATATATGATGCCCTTGTTGAACTTTTAGAAGTCGACAGTGAAGGGTTATCAAAAGATGGAAAAATAATGCTTTCTAAGAAAAGATGCTTTGGTAGATGTGCTAAAGGGCCAAATGTATCAATAGATGGAGAGATTTACAGCTTTATGACTCTTAAAGATGTAAAAAGAAAGCTTGGATTGTAATTTTGAGGAGGTAAACATTGGATATACTGGATATAAAAAGAGAATTTTCTGAATATAGCGAAAAAATGGAGAATATAAGGGGGTCTCTTTGACTTATCAGGAAGAGAGAAAAAGATAAAAGAGCTTGAGGAAAAGACAACTCAGGAAGGCTTTTGGAATGATAAGAAGACAAGTGCTGCTGTAATAAAAGAGATGAACAGTGAAAAAGAGATAGTTGCTGCCTATAAGCAGATTGCTAAAAATCTTGAAGATGAAGAGGCTCTAATTGATTTTGTTGAAGAGGGAGAGACTGAGTTTCAAAATGAACTTGAAGGAAAACATCATCTTCTTGGAAAAGAGATAGATAGTTTTGATACACGTCTTCTTCTTGATGGAGAGTATGATTCAAGTAATGCAATAGTAACTATTCACTCAGGAGCTGGAGGAACAGAGGCATGTGACTGGGCCGATATGCTATATAGAATGTATTCAAGATGGTGCAGTGATAAGAAGTATAAAACAAGTGAATTGGATTTTATGCCTGGTGACAGTGTTGGAATCAAATCAATAACTTTTTCAGTAGAGGGACCAAATGCTTATGGTTACTTAAAAAGTGAAAAAGGGATACACAGACTTGTTAGAATATCACCATTTGATGCAAATAAAAAAAGACATACATCATTTGCTTCAGTGGAAGTAGTTCCAGAGGTAGATGAGAGTATTGAGGTAAATGTAGATCCAGGAGATATCAGAATAGATACATATAGATCAAGTGGTGCTGGTGGACAGCACGTAAATATGACTGACTCTGCAGTTAGAATTACACACTTTCCTACAGGGATAGTTGTTACATGTCAAAAAGAGAGATCACAGCTTAGCAACAGAGAAACTGCTATGAAACTTTTAAAGTCAAAACTTGTAGAGCTTGAAATGAAGAAAAAAGAGGAAGAGATGAAAAAAATCCAGGGAGAACAGAGTGAAATTGGATGGGGTAACCAGATAAGATCATATGTTTTCCAGCCCTATACACTTGTAAAAGACCACAGAACAGGTGTAGAGGCAGGTAATATAAGAGCTGTCATGGATGGAGATATAGACAGCTTTATAAATGGTTACCTGAGATGGAGTAAATCAAAATAAGACCTTCAAAAAAATATAAAATTGTGGTAAAATTTAGAGTAAATAATTAAAGGATGGGAGAGTTAAATTATGGATAAAAAAGTAAGAACAAGAATAGCACCATCACCTACTGGGGATCCCCATGTTGGAACTGCTTATATAGCACTTTTCAACTTGGCATTTGCTAATTCACAAAAAGGAGATTTCATACTAAGAATAGAGGATACTGACCAAAACAGATATACTGAAGGATCAGAGCAGATGATATTTGACGCAATGCACTGGCTTGATTTAAACTATGCTGAAGGACCAGATGTTGGAGGAGAATATGGACCTTATAGACAATCTGAAAGATTCCATCTATATGGAGAGTATGCAAAAAAACTTGTTGAACAAGGTGGAGCTTACTACTGTTTCTGTTCACAAGATAGACTTGAAAAATTAAGAGAAAGACAAAAAGCTATGGGAAAAGCTCCTGGATATGATGGACACTGCCGTTCATTAACACCAGAAGAAGTACAAGCTAAATTAGATGCTGGAGAACCTTATGTAATAAGACTTAAGATGCCTTATGAAGGAGAAACAGTTATAAAAGATAGATTAAGAGGAGATATTGTATTTGAAAACAATAAGATAGATGACCAGGTTTTATTAAAAGCTGATGGTTTCCCTACATATCACCTTGCAAACGTTGTAGATGACCACTTAATGGGAATCACTCACGTAATAAGAGCAGAAGAATGGATTGCTTCTACTCCAAAACATATTCAATTATACAAAGCATTTGGATGGGATCAACCTGAATTTATCCACATGCCACTTTTAAGAAATGCTGACAGAACAAAAATATCTAAGAGAAAAAATCCAGTATCTCTAAACTGGTATAAAGAACAAGGATATCTAAAAGAAGGAATGATCAACTTCCTAGGACTTATGGGATATTCATTTGGAGAAAATAAAGAGATATTTACACTTCAAGAATTTATTGATAACTTTAACATAGACAAAGTATCTTTAGGAGGTCCAGTATTTGACCTTGTAAAACTTGGATGGGTAAACAACCAACATATGAGAATGAAAGATATAGATGAGTTAACTAAACTTGCTATTCCATTCTTCAAAAAAGCTGGATTTGTTGGAGAAACAGTATCTGACCACGAATACAGAGCTTTAGTTAAAATTGTTGAAATATTAAGAGAAAGTGCTCAAACTCTTAAAGAGATTGCTGAAGAATCAGCTGTATACTTCAATGATACTTATGAATTACCAGTAGTAACAGAAGACATGAACAAAAAAGAGAGAAAAAGTGTTGAAAAATTAAATGCTTCAATAGAAGATCCTATTGGAAAAGAAGCTATAAAACTTTTCATTAAAAAACTTGAAGCTTGGGATAAAGAAGATTTCACAGTAGATGAAGCAAAAGATATGTTACACTCTACTATGGATGAACTTGAAGCAGGACCAGGAAAAGTATTTATGCCACTTAGAGCAGTTATAACTGGACAAGCAAGAGGTGCTGACTTATTCAATGTACTTTACATAATTGGTAAGACAAGAACACTTGCAAGAATAAAAGAAATGGTAAGAAAATATAACATTATCTAATAAATAATCAAACTAAAAAGGACAGCCAATCGGCTGTCCTTTTATCATGTTAATTTACTATTTTTTTGCTTTTTTCTTTCCCTTAGCTGCTGGTTTCTTTTCTTCTTTAACTGGGTTCATTTTTTCAGTAAGAGTTTTTCCAGGTTTAAATTTAGCAACTGTTTTAGCAGCAATTTTCATAGGTTTTCCAGTTTGAGGGTTGATACAGCTTCTTTCTGCTCTTTCTACTGCTTCAAATTTTCCGAATCCTATAAATGCAACACTTTCCCCTTTTACTAATACATCTTCAAGAGTTTCCAAAAAAGCTTTAGTTAATCTTTCAGCTTCTAATTTTGTTTTTAATTCAGCTTTTTTACCAAATAATTCCACAAATTCTTTTTTTGTCATTTGAATCACTCCATTCATTATATTTAGTTGCTTCTACTATTAAAATAGCATGTTTTCCCAATAAACTCAATAGTTTTTATGTTTTTTCTTAAAAAGAAGTGGTAATTTTTGACTTTTATATCTTAAAATTATATAATTAGGATAGATTTTAAAGATTAGAAGGAGAAATTATGTCAAATTCAGGATATGGATTTCCAAAACTTGGAACTGTTGTTACAGATAACGGAGTTAATTTTGCAATGTTTTGCAAAAATTGTAAAAAAATAGCTTTAAAAATTTACAAATCAGGATTGGATAGCAGTCCAGTATTCAGAACAGAACTGAATGAAGAATTTAATAAAACAGGTGATATTTGGCATATCTTTTTAGAGGAATGCTCTGAGGGAACTATTTATCTCTGGGAAATAGACGGATATGATATTTTAGATCCGTATGCAGCAGCATTTACTGAAAGTGATAGTTGTGAAAAGAAGAAAAATATAGTTATTAAAAGAGATGAGACAAAATATGAATCACATCTCAATCTTCCATGGGAAGAGTTAATTGTGTATGAGGCACATATTGGGATGTTTACTAAACATTATAACTCAGATGTTGAGCATCCAGGGACATATACAGGTTTTATGGAAAAAATACCATACCTAAAATCTCTTGGAATTACAGCTGTGGAGTTTTTACCTATATATGAGTGGGATGATTTTACAGGAAGCTACAATCATAAAAGTGAGCTTTTAAAGAATGTGTGGGGATATAATCCTATAAACTTTTTTGCACTTACAAAAAAATATGCAAGTGAAAAAACTACAGATTCATATAGTGAGATAGAGGAGTTTAAAAGACTTGTAAAAGAGCTTCACAATCATGGAATGGAAGTTATATTGGACGTTGTATACAACCACACAGCAGAGGGTGGTAATGGAGGTAAGGATTACAACTTTAAAATAATGTCTAAAAAGGATTTTTATATCTTAGATAATGTAACGGGTAATTACAGCAACTACTCAGGATGTGGAAATACCTTTAACTGCAATAGAAAAGTAAGTAAGGATATGATACTGGAATCTCTACGTTACTGGTATCTGGAAATTGGTGTAGATGGATTCAGATTTGATCTGGCCCCTATTTTAGGAAGAAATGAAAATGGTCAATGGGGAGAGTATTCAGTTTTAGATGATATAGCTGAAGATCCTATACTTTCTCATTGCAAACTTATATCAGAAAGCTGGGACCTTGGTGGATATTATGTTGGAGATATGCCACAGGGGTGGAGTGAATGGAACGGTAAATATAGAGATGTAGTTAGAAAATTTATAAAGGGAGATTTTGGACAGATTTCAGAACTTTTAAAGAGAATATTTGGAAGTTCAGATATGTTTGGACGTAAGTTATCAAATCCATATACAAGTATTAACTTTATAACTTGTCATGATGGATTTACTCTGCATGACCTTGTAAGTTATAACACTAAGCACAACCTTGATAATGGTGAAGATAATAGAGATGGAGAATCTAATAATAACTCATATAACTGGGGAGAAGAGGGAGATACTGATGATCCTCAAATTTTAGAAATAAGAAGAAGACAGATAAAAAACTTTATGCTTATTCTTTTCATATCTCAAGGTGTTCCTATGATTTTGATGGGAGATGAGATGGGAAGAACTCAATATGGAAATAATAATGCTTACTGTCAGGATAATGCATTAACATGGGTAGACTGGAGTTTTTTAGATAAGAATAGAGATATATTTGAATTTGTACAAAATATGATTAAGCTTAGAAAGAAATACACTGTATTTCAAAATTCAAGGTATCTTGAGTGTGATGATACAAGAAATGGAGATATTATTCTTCATGGAATACAGGTGAATAAACCAGACCTTTCATATCACTCATTGAGTATAGCTTTTGAACTTTTAGATAAAGATAGCAATACCACTTTTTATATAGCACTTAATTCATACTATAAAGATCTGTATTTTGAACTTCCTCAGATGTATGGTAAAAACTGGAGACTGGTAGTTGATACCTCTAAACCTGATAAGGAAAATTTCCTTGAGGCACCTGATGAGATAACAGATACTGGATATAGAGTTAAGGCTAGAAGCTGTGTAATTTTAAAAAGAGGATAGAGAATATAAAAGAGCAGGAAAATTTTCCTGCTCTATTTTTTTATATATTAGGAAATTATAATTTGAATAATAAGATAGAAAGTAGCTGAGAA
>NZ_JADRHM010000059.1 GCF_018205345.1 Fusobacterium sp. DD2 | reverse complement strand
TCATTTGCTATATAGTTTCAAATGCCTATGTTAAATAGTTGGCAACAGTAATGAAACCAGCGATAAAACATAAGACATATAGCTTGGTAAGAAAAGCTACAGGGGTACACCTAGTCACATTCCGAACCTAGAAGTTAAGCCTGTAAACGCTGAAAGTACTTGGTTGGAGACGACCTGGGAGGATAGGAACTTGCCAAGCTTTTTAATTTAATGTATAATATAGTCGGAGAGTACAAAAAAATAAAAAAATATTTGACAAATGTCAGAATATATGTTAATATATTCAAGTCTTAGAAAGCAAGATATAAACTCTTTTTTACCATATAGCTATTTTTGCTTATGGGAGGATCTAGATGATACCGTTATGAGTGGAGGTGTAAAATTGAGAGTAAATATTCAATTAGAATGTACAGAGTGCAAAAGAAGAAACTATAGCACATCAAAAAATAAGAAAAATACTACAGAAAGATTAGAAATTAATAAATACTGTAAGTGGGACAAAAAAGTTACTTTACATAAAGAAACTAAGAAATAATTAGTTTTGCAACGTGCAGGTCAATGGCTCAACTGGCAGAGCATCGGTCTCCAAAACCGAGGGCTGGGGGTTCGAATCCCTCTTGACCTGCCATTTTTTTATAATCTATAATGTCAAATCAAAAGGTGATTAGATGAATCTTTTTCAAGGAATAAAAATGGAGTATTCAAAGGTTCAATGGCCTAACAAAGAGGAGATAAAAAATTCAACTCTTTGGGTAATAGCTATGAGCTTGGTACTCAGTATCTATTTGGGAGTTTTCGATTTAATTGCTTCTAGACTATTAAAAATTTTAGTATCTCTCTTTGGAGGGTAGAATAATGGAAAAAACCGTAGTAAAAAGATGGTTTATGATTCATACTTATTCTGGGTATGAAAAAAAAGTAAAAACAGACCTTGAACAGAAAATAGAGACTCTTGGAATGGGAGATATCGTAACTAAGATTCTTGTTCCTGAAGAGGAGACAGTAGAAGAAGTAAGAGGGAAGATGAAAACTGTTGCCAGAAAGTTATTTCCTGGATATGTAATGCTTGAAATGGTAGCTACAAGAGAGGAAAGTAACGAAGGAATTAACTATAAAGTTGATTCTGAAGCTTGGTATGTTGTAAGAAACACAAACGGTGTTACAGGTTTCGTCGGAGTTGGATCTGACCCTATCCCTATGGAAGAAGACGAAGTTAGACATATATTTGATCTAATTGGATACGATGTTCCAGAGGAAGAAAAACAGATCAGAGAAGTTGTAAAAGTAGACTTTGCCGTTGGTGACTATGTAAGAATTCTTGATGAATCATTTGCAGGTCAGGAAGGTAAAGTGGTAGAAATAGATATGGAACAAAAGAAAGTTAAAGTAATGATAGAGATGTTCGGAAGAATGACTCCAGCAGAACTTGACTTTGACAATGTTCAAAAGGCATAATTGGCTCTTGTTAGTGGGAGAATGACACCGTCATTACCACAATTTTTCGGAGGTGTAATTTTTAAAAATGGCAAAAGAAGTAATTCAAATTATAAAACTACAATTACCAGCAGGAAAGGCTAACCCAGCTCCACCAGTTGGACCAGCATTAGGAGCTCACGGAGTTAACATCATGGAATTCTGTAAAGCTTTCAATGCAAAAACTCAAGATAAATCAGGATGGATAATCCCAGTTGAAATTTCTGTATATGACGACAGAAGCTTCACATTTATACTAAAAACTCCACCTGCATCAGACTTATTAAAGAAAGCAGCAGGAATTAAAACAGCAGCTAAGAACTCAAAAACAGAAGTTGCTGGACAAATTACAACAGCTAAATTAAGAGAAATTGCTGAAACAAAAATGCCTGACTTAAATGCAGCATCAGTAGAAGCAGCTATGAGAATTATAGCTGGATCAGCAAGATCAATGGGAATAAAAATAGTAGACTAATTAATTTGTTTTGGAAACAGAATGGACTGTTTCATAATTAAGTGGTAGGAGGTAATCCGCGTAACCACAAAGGGAGGAAATTAAAAATATGGCAAAACATAGAGGAAAAAAATACTTAGAAATGGCTAAGTTAATAGAAACAGGAAAACTTTATGATGTACAAGAAGCTTTAGAATTAGTTCTAAAGACTAAAACAGCTAAATTCAACGAAACTGTTGAAGTAGCATTAAGACTTGGAGTAGACCCAAGACATGCTGAACAACAAGTTAGAGGTACAGTTGTATTACCTCACGGAACTGGTAAAACAGTTAGAATCCTAGCTATTACATCAGGAGAAAACATTGAAAAGGCTTTAGCAGCAGGTGCAGATTATGCAGGAGCTGAAGAGTATATAGAAAAAATTCAACAAGGATGGCTAGATTTCGATATCGTTATAGCTACTCCAGACATGATGCCTAAGATCGGAAGACTAGGAAGAATATTAGGAACTAAAGGTTTAATGCCTAACCCTAAATCAGGAACTGTAACTCCAAACGTTGCAGATGCAGTTAAAGAATTTAAAAAAGGTAAATTAGCTTTCAGAGTTGACAAATTAGGATCAATTCACGTACCAATCGGTAAAGCTGACTTCCCATTTGAAAAAATCGAAGAAAACTTCAAAACTTTCATGGGACAAATCAACAGATTAAAACCAGCTACTTCTAAAGGACAATACCTAAGAACTGTAGCAGTATCATTAACAATGGGACCTGGAGTAAAAATGGACCCTGCGTTAGTAGCAAAATATGTTGGATAAATAATTTAATATAGATCCAAACCAAAGACCGTAGGTGGTTGTAAACCTTAAAGTATCCTACCGAGGTTGGAATAAGGTTTCGCTAGCCTCATAGTTTGATTACAACCTCCGTTCTTATCTTTGGCACGGAGGTAATTTTTAGAAAAAAGAGGAGGTGAATCAAAGAATGGCAACTCAAGCAAAAATAAACCAAGTAGCTGAACTAACACAAAAAATAAAAGATTCTAAATCAGTAGTTTTAGTAGATTACCAAGGTATCACTGTTAACGAAGAAACTGAATTAAGAAAGAAAGTTAGAGAAGCAGGAGCAGAATATCTAGTTGCAAAAAACAGATTATTCAAAATAGCATTAAAAGAAGCTGGAGTAGAAGATTCTTTTGATGATTTATTAGAGGGGACAACAGCATTTGCTTTTGGATTTGATGATCCAGTAGCACCAGCTAAATTTGTTTACGAATTAGCAAAAGATAAAGCTAAAGCTAAACAAGATGTCTTCAAAATTAAAGGTGGATTATTAGATGGAAAGAGAGTTGAAACTGTTGAAGTTGAAGCACTAGCTAAATTACCTTCAAGAGAACAATTACTTTCTATGTTACTTAACACTATGCTTGGACCAATCAGAAAACTTGCTTACGCAACTGTGGCAATTGCTGATAAAAAAGAAGCTGAAGCACAAGCTGAATAATTTTGGTCAATTACAAAATGTGCTGATTTAGATTTAAAAATAAAGAATGAAAAAATAATTAGATAAATTTTCGAAATAATTAAGGAGGAAAAATAAATGGCATTTAATAAAGAACAATTTATTGCTGATATCGAAGCTATGTCAGTATTAGAATTAAAAGAATTAGTAAGCGCTTTAGAAGAGCACTTTGGTGTAACAGCAGCAGCTCCAGTAGCAGTTGCAGTAGCAGGAGGAGAAGCAGCAGCAGAAGAAAAAACTGAATTTGATGTTGTTTTAGTATCTGCAGGAGACAAGAAAATCGGAGTTATCAAAGAAGTAAGAGCAATAACTGGATTAGGATTAAAAGATGCTAAAGAATTAGTAGACAACGGTGGAGTAATCAAAGAAGCAGTTGCTAAAGAAGAAGCAGAAGCTATGAAAGAACAATTAACAGCTGCAGGAGCAACTGTAGAACTTAAATAGTTTTTAGATTTAGGTTGCTTAAGAACAAAAATCTTATCTTGGTTTAAAAAAAATAGGCACTCTCACGAGTGCCTTTTTCCTAATTATTAAGCCTAAAACTAAATTTGTATTTTTGGAAGAGTGATAATTAATCATTTGGAAATAAAGTAGCCTGTTATTTTCAAGTGATTAGGTATTAAATTTTAAGATTGATAAGGGGTGTGAATTAATGGGGAAACTCGTTGAAAGATTGAATTTTGGAAGGATTAAAGAGAGAGGACAAATGCCTCATTTTCTTGAGTTCCAATTGGATTCCTATGAAGATTTTCTACAAGCTAAAGAAGCTCCAAATAATAGAAAAGACAAGGGGTTAGAATCAGCTTTTAGAGAAATTTTCCCTGTTGAATCTTCTAATGGAGATATCAAGTTAGAGTATGTATCTTATGAATTACATGAAGCAGAGCCACCATTAAATGATGAGCTTGAATGTAAAAAAAGAGGTAAGACTTACTCAGCTTCTTTAAAGGTAAGACTAAGACTAACTAATAAGAAAAGTGGAAATGAGATACAAGAATCTCTAGTTTACTTTGGTGAAATACCAATGATGACTGAGAGAGGTACATTCGTAATTAATGGTGCAGAAAGAGTTGTTGTATCACAGTTACATAGATCTCCAGGAGTATCATTTAACAAAGAAATGAATATTCAAACTGGTAAAGACCTGTTCTCAGGAAAAATTATTCCATATAAAGGAACATGGCTTGAGTTTGAAACTGACAAGAATGACTTTTTAAGTATAAAGATTGACAGAAAGAAAAAAGTTCTTGCTACTGTATTCTTGAAGGCTATTGATTTTTTTAATGATAATACAGAGATAAAAGATTACTTTTTGAAAACTAAGGAATTAGAATTGACTCCTATATTCCAAAAATATAGTAAAGATAAGGAAGAGTTAATAAGTGTTCTTAGAACAAAAATAGAAGGAAGCTTTATAAAAGAAGATATCTACTCAGAAGAGACAGGAGAAATAATATTAGAACAAGGTGCTGTTATTGATGAAGCTGCAATAGTAAGCTTTATAGATAACAAAATCGAAAAGATTACTTACTGGGAAGTAAGACCTGAAGACAAGTTACTAGCAAACACAGTTTTAAATGACACTACCCTAACTAAAGAAGATGCAGTAACTGAAGTATTCAAGAAATTGAGACCAGGAGACATCGTTACAATAGATTCTGCTAGATCTCTTATAAGACAAATGTTCTTCAACCCTCAAAGATATGACCTTGAGCCAGTTGGAAGATACAAAATGAATAAGAGACTTAAGATAGATGTTCCTGAAGACAACATCCTACTTACAAAAGAAGACATCATAGCTACTATGAAATATGTTATTGGCCTAAACAATGGTAATGGACATATTGACGATATAGATAACCTATGCAACAGACGTGTAAGAGGAGTTGGAGAACTTTTATTAATGCAAATAAAAGCTGGACTTTCTAAGATGGGAAAAATGGTAAAAGAGAAGATGACAATTCAAGATGCAGAAACTCTTACACCACAATCTCTACTTAATACAAGACCTTTAAATGCATTAGTTCTTGATTTCTTTGGATCTGGACAATTGTCTCAATTTATGGACCAATCAAACCCACTTGCTGAATTAACTCACAAGAGAAGAATATCAGCATTAGGACCTGGAGGACTTTCAAGAGAAAGAGCAGGATTCGAGGTTAGAGACGTACATGACTCTCACTATGGAAGAATCTGTCCTATAGAAACTCCAGAAGGACCAAACATTGGACTTATCGGATCACTTGCTATATATGCAAAAATCAACAAATATGGATTTATCGAAACTCCATATATTAAAGTTGAAAATGGTGTAGCAAACTTTGATAAAATAGATTATTTAGCAGCTGACGAAGAAGAAGGATTATTTATAGCACAAGCGGATACTAAGATAGATGATAATCACAAACTTCTTGGAGAAGTTGTATGTAGATTTGGACATGAAATCGTAAGTATACCAGGAGAAAAAGTTGACTATCTAGACATTTCTCCTAAACAAGTGGTATCTGTATCAGCAGGACTTATCCCATTCCTAGAGCACGACGACGCCAACAGAGCACTTATGGGATCAAACATGCAAAGACAAGCAGTACCATTATTAAGACCAGAAGCTCCATACATTGGAACAGGACTTGAAAGAAAAGTTGCTGTAGACTCAGGAGCACTTGTAATCTCTAAAGTAGATGGAAAAGTTACTTATGTAGATGCAAGTAAAATAATTATTGAAGATAATGACGGTAAAGAACATAAATATAGAATGTTAAACTATGAGAGATCAAACTCATCAATGTGCTTACATCAAACACCACTAGTATCAGTTGGAGAAGAAGTAAAAGTAGGAAGCATTATTGCTGACGGACCAGCTACTAAAGGTGGAGACTTAGCACTTGGAAGAAATATTCTTATGGCATTCATGCCTTGGGAAGGATATAACTACGAAGACGCTATTTTGATATCAGATAGATTGAGAAAAGATGACGTATTTACATCTATTCACATTGAAGAATATGAAATAGAAGCTAGAAATACAAAACTTGGAGATGAAGAGATCACAAGAGAGATTCCTAATATTTCTGAAGAAGCATTAAGAAATCTTGATGCTAACGGAGTAGTTACTATAGGATCTGAAGTTGGACCTGGAGATATCTTAGTAGGTAAAACAGCTCCTAAAGGAGAAACTGAACCACCTGCTGAAGAAAAACTGTTAAGAGCTATATTTGGAGAAAAAGCAAGAGATGTAAGAGACGTATCTCTTAGAATGCCACATGGTTCTAAAGGTACAGTTGTAGAAATTCTAGAACTTTCTAGAGAAAACGGAGACGACTTAAAAGCTGGAGTAAACAGAGCAATCAAAATACTTGTAGCTGAAAAGAGAAAGATAACTGTTGGAGACAAAATGTCAGGACGTCACGGAAACAAAGGGGTTGTATCAAGAGTATTACCTGCTGAAGATATGCCTTTCTTAGCTGACGGAACACATCTTGACGTTGTACTTAACCCTCTAGGAGTGCCATCACGTATGAACATTGGACAAGTACTTGAGGTACACTTAGGAATGGCTATGGGAGTTTACAACGGTGGAACTCATATTGCAACTCCAGTATTTGACGGGGCTTCTGAAGAAGAGGTTAAAGATTACCTTGAAAAAATGGGATTCCCTAGAAGTGGTAAAGTATCACTATATGACGGAAGAACTGGAGACAAATTCGATAGTCCAGTAACTGTTGGTATAATGTATATGTTAAAATTACACCACTTGGTAGAGGACAAAATGCACGCAAGAGCTATTGGACCTTACTCATTAGTTACTCAACAACCACTTGGAGGAAAAGCTCAATTTGGTGGACAAAGACTTGGAGAAATGGAAGTTTGGGCACTAGAAGCATATGGAGCATCTAACATACTTCAAGAGATGTTGACTGTTAAATCAGACGACGTAATGGGAAGAACAAAAACTTATGAAGCAATTATTAAAGGTGAAGAGATGCCAGAAGCAGACTTACCTGAATCATTCAAAGTTTTATTAAAAGAATTCCAAGCATTAGCACTTGACGTAGAATTATTTGATGGAGATAACAACGTTATCAATGTAGATGACGAGTTAAGTAATGAAGAAATAACTACAGAATACTCTCCTTTAGATGATTTCAAAGAACAGTAAAAATAAATAAGTAAGAATAAATAGGAACGGAGGAGCTGACTGAAAGTTAAGGATTTTGGTCGGCCTTTCGTCATCAATTATGGCTTTATCTCAATAAGGAGGCTTTGTATTTAATGGAAATTAGAAGTTTTGAGAAAATAAGAATTAGATTGGCATCTCCTGAAAAGATCGAAGAATGGTCACACGGAGAAGTTACAAAACCTGAAACTATCAACTATAGAACTTTAAATCCCGAAAACGATGGACTTTTCTGCGAAAGAATATTCGGACCAACAAAAGATTGGGAATGTGGATGCGGAAAATATAAAAGAATGAGATATAAAGGTTTAGTTTGTGAAAAATGTGGGGTAGAAGTAACTAAATCTAAGGTGAGAAGAGAGAGAATGGGACACATTGCTCTTGCTGCACCAGTTGCTCATATTTGGTATTCTAAAGGAACACCAAATAAAATGGCACTTATAATCGGGCTATCTCCAAAAGAACTTGAATCTGTATTATATTTTGCTAGATATATAGTTACAGAAACTGGAGAAAGCAACTTAAAAGAAGGAAAAATACTAACTGAAAAAGAATATAAATTATACAAGCAATTATACGGAAATAAATTTGAAGCTTTAATGGGAGCAGAAGCTGTATTAAAGTTATTAGAAAAAATTGATCTTGAAAAATTAAAAGATGAATTAGAAAAAGAGTTAGAAGATGTAACTTCAGCACAAAAGAGAAAGAAAATCGTTAAGAGATTAAAAATTGTTAGAGACTTTATCGCTTCTGACAACAAACCTCAATGGATGATTCTTAAAAATGTTCCAGTAATTCCAGCTGATTTAAGACCTATGGTTCAGCTAGATGGAGGAAGATTTGCTACTTCTGACTTAAATGATTTATATAGAAGAGTTATTAACAGAAACAACAGACTTAAAAAACTTCTTGAAAAAAGAGCACCTGAAATCGTTGTTAAAAACGAAAAAAGAATGCTTCAAGAAGCTGTTGACGCTTTAATAGATAATGGTAGAAGAGGAAAACCAGTAGTTGCTCAAAACAACAGAGAGTTAAAATCACTATCTGATATGTTAAAAGGTAAACAAGGTAGATTTAGACAAAACCTACTAGGAAAAAGAGTTGACTACTCAGCAAGATCGGTAATTGTTGTTGGACCATCATTAAAGATGAACCAATGTGGAATTCCTAAGAAAATGGCACTTGAACTTTACAAACCTTTCATTATGAGAGAACTTGTAAAAAGAGAGCTTGCTACTAATATAAAAACTGCTAAGAAATTAGTTGAAGATGCAGACGATAGAGTTTGGGACGTAATTGAAGATGTAATTCAAGACCACCCTGTTTTATTAAACAGAGCTCCCACACTACACAGACTATCAATTCAAGCATTTGAACCAGTTTTAATTGAAGGTAAAGCAATTAGACTTCACCCATTAGTATGTTCAGCATTTAACGCTGACTTCGACGGAGACCAAATGGCAGTACACTTAATGCTATCTCCAGAAGCTATAATGGAAGCAAAACTATTAATGCTTGCACCAAATAATATCATCTCTCCATCAAATGGAGAACCTATAGCAGTTCCATCTCAAGACATGGTTATGGGATGTTTCTATATGACAAAAGATAGAGCAGGAGCAAAAGGAGAAGGAAAAATGTTCTCTAATATCGCTCAAGCTTTAAGTGCATATGATAATGGAGTATTAGATACTCACGCTTTAATTAAAGTAAGAATCAATGGAGAAATGGTAGAAACTACTCCAGGAAGACTTATGTTTAATGAACTTTTACCAGAAATTGATAAACAATATCATGAAACATTTGGTAAAAAACAACTTAAGAAATTAATTGCAAGATTATATGATGAGCACGGATTTACAGAAACAGCTGAATTAATCAACAAGATTAAGAACTTTGGATACCACTATGGTGCTATGGCAGGGGTATCAGTAGGTATAGAAGACCTAGAAATCCCAGCTAACAAGAAAGATATCCTGGATAAAGCTGATGCTGAAGTTGCTCAAATAGATGCTGATTATAAAGCAGGAAAAATTATTAACGAAGAAAGATATAGAAAAACTATCACTGTATGGTCTGAAGCTACTAAAGCCGTTGGAGATGCAATGATGCGTGGACTAGATCAATTCAACCCAGTTTACATGATGGCCACTTCAGGAGCCAGAGGTAACGAATCTCAAATGAGACAACTTGCTGCAATGAGAGGAAACATGGCAGACACACAAGGTAGAATTATCGAAGTACCGATCAAAGCAAACTTCCGTGAAGGACTAACAGTATTAGAGTTCTTCATGTCATCACACGGAGCTAGAAAAGGTCTAGCAGATACTGCCCTAAGAACTGCCGATTCAGGATACTTAACAAGAAGACTAGTTGATATTTCTCACGAAGTTATTGTTAATGCTGAAGACTGTGGAACATTAGAGGGAATTGAAGTTGGAGATCTAGTTTCAGATGGTAAAGTAATTGAAGAATTAAAAGAAAGAATCAATGGAAGAGTTCTAGCTGAAGATATCGTTGTAGACGGTGTAACAATCGGTAAGAGAAACGATATGGTTGGAAAAGAAATGATTAAGAAGATAGAGGAAGCTGGACTTAAGAAAGTTAAGATCAGATCTCCATTAACTTGTGCTCTTGAAAAAGGAGTATGTAGAAAATGTTATGGTATGGACTTATCTAACCATAAAGAAATTCTTCTTGGAGAAGCTGTTGGAGTTGTGGCAGCACAATCAATCGGGGAACCTGGTACTCAGCTAACAATGAGAACGTTCCATACAGGAGGAGTTGCAACAGCAGCAACACTTGTAACATCAACTAAAGCTGATAACAGCGGTAAAGTTACATTTAGAGATATAAAAATATTGAAAAACGAAGAAACTGGAGAAGACGTAGTAGTTAGCCAAGGAGCTAAATTAATCATTGGAAACTATGACTACGAAGTTAACTCAGGATCAGTATTAAAGGTTAAAGAGGGAGATATGGTTAAAGAGGGAGATATCCTAATGACATTTGACCCATTCCATATACCTATAATTGCTGACCAAGCAGGTAGAATCGAATATAGAGAACTGTATGTAAAAGAAAACTATGACGAAAAATATGACGTTACAGAATACATGGCAGTTAAACCAGTTGAATCTGGAGACATCAACCCAAGAGTAGTAGTATTTGATAACGATGGAAATCAAATTGGAAGCTACCCAATTCCATTTGGAGCATTCTTAATGGTAAGAGAAGGGGATATGGTACAAAAAGGACAAACTATTGCTAAGATCATCAAACAAGGTGCTGGAAACAAAGACATCACTGGAGGTCTTCCAAGAGTTCAAGAACTATTTGAAGCTAGAAACCCTAAAGGAAAAGCTATGCTTACTGAAGTTGATGGTAAAGTTGAAGTAACTGGTAAGAAGAAAAAAGGTATGAGAGTAATCTTAATCAAATCTCAAACAGATCCAGATATGGTAAAAGAATACTTAGTACCAGTAGCAGACCGTCTAGTTGCAACTGATGGAATGCTAGTTAAAGCAGGAGACAAAATTACTGAAGGAGCTATATCTCCATTTGACATCTTGAATATTAAAGGACTTGTAGCAGCTGAACAATTTATCCTTGAATCAGTTCAACAAGTATATAGAGACCAAGGTGTTACTGTAAATGACAAACACATTGAAATTATCGTTAAACAAATGTTTAAAAAGGTAAGAGTAGTTGATTCTGGAGCATCATTGTTCCTAGAAGATGAAGTAGTTGAAAGAAATCTTGTAGATGCAGAAAATGAAAGACTTCGTGCAATTGGAAAACCTGAAATTAAGTATGAACCTGTAATTCAAGGTATTACAAAAGCAGCTGTTAACACAGGAAGCTTCATATCAGCAGCATCATTCCAAGAAACTACTAAAGTATTGTCTAATGCAGCAATTGAAGGTAAGGTTGACTATTTGGAAGGACTTAAAGAAAATGTTATCATTGGTAAGAAAATACCAGCTGGTACAGGATTTAGTGCTTACAAAAAAGTCAGAGAAAAAATCATTGAAGATGAGATTAAACAAGACTAGTTTAAATATATAGGGAGAAAATAGGCGACACTGTCGCCTATTCCTCTATCTATTTGGTCTTTTTTGGATGGAGGTAGCTAATGAAAAGTATGACAGGTTATTCAAAATTAGTTTATCAGGATGAAAACTATTCTTTGAATATGCAGATAAAAAGTGTGAATAATAAAAATTTAAATTTAAAAATAAAACTTCCATACAGTCTAAATTTTTTAGAGGGAGCTATCAGAGCAGAAATAGCCTCTAAAGTGAGCAGAGGTTCACTGGATGTTAAGATTGAATTTTCTGATCTGAGAGACGAAGGGAATATTTTTGATTATGACAAAGCTCAAAGCAAAGCTTATATGAAAGTACTTTCAGAGATGGAAAAGGAATTTGGTGAGAAATTCACTAATAAAATGGATATTTTAGTTAGAAATTTAAATGTTGTTAAGAAAAATGACGTTGAAACAGATGACGAGGAATATAGCAATTTTATACTTGGAAAATTAAGAGAGCTTCTTGTTCCATTTATCAAAACCAGAGAAGAAGAAGGAGCAAGACTTAAAGAATATCTTAAAGGAAGAGTTGCTGTTCTTGAAGAAAAAATATCTGAAATTAAAAAATATAAAAAGATAGTAGTACAGGATTATAAAGACAAGCTACTTGAGAGACTGGATACCATAAGAGGGGACATTCAGTTTAAAGAAGAGGATATATTAAAAGAGATACTTCTTTTCACTGACAAGTCAGATATCTCAGAAGAGATTTCCAGACTTGACTCACATATGGTACAATTAAAGAAAGAACTTGAGAAAACAACTGAACCTGTTGGTAAGAAAATTGATTTTATTTTACAGGAGATATATCGTGAACTTAACACTACTGGTGTAAAATCAAATCTTTATGATATTTCAAAACTCATAGTAGAGAGCAAAAATGAACTTGAAAAAATCAGAGAACAGGTTATGAATATAGAGTAGGAGGGAATATGAAACCACTTAATATAGGTTTTGGAAATATGGTTATGGGAGAGAGAGTCATCGCTATAATCAATCCAGATTCTGCTCCTAGCAAAAGACTCAGAGATGAGGCTAAACAACAGAATAGGCTTATTGATGCCACACTTGGAAGAAAAACTAAGACCCTCATAATAACAGATTCTAATCATGTTATTATGTCAGCAATAAATCCAGAAACAATATCAGCAAGGATAGAGAAAGGAGATAAAGATGAGTAGAGGAGAAAAAGGACATCTGTATGTAGTATCAGGTCCAAGCGGAGCTGGAAAATCAACAATCTGCAGACTGGTACGCAAAGCACTTGGAATTAACTTAGCTACTTCGGCTACTACGAGAGCTCCTAGAGAGGGAGAGTTAAATGGTAGAGACTACTACTTTTTAACTAAGGAAGAATTTATAAGAAAAGAAAAGAATGGGGAATTCTTAGAGTATGCAACAGTGCATGGAAACTACTATGGAACTTTAAAATCTGAAGTGGAAAGTAGACTTTTACATGGAGAAGATGTTATACTTGAAATAGATGTACAAGGTGGACTTCAGGTTAAAGAAAAGTATCCAGAAGCACATTTAGTTTTCTTTAAAACTGCAACTGAGGAAGAACTTGAAAAGAGATTAAGAGGAAGAAAAACTGATAGTGAAGAGACTATTCAGCTTAGACTAAAGAACTCACTTAAAGAACTTGAATATGAAAAATATTATGAAGTGACTATTATCAATAATACAATTGAGGAATCTTGTGCTGCACTTAGAAAGATAATTGAAGAAGGAAGACAATAGGAGTGAAGAAAAGTATGAAAAAAGAGATAGTGTATGATGAATTATTAGAAAGAATTTCAAACAAGTATATTTTAACTATAGTTAGTGGTGAAAGAGCTAGAGAAATCGCTAATGGTGCTCCAGTACTAACTAAATGCAGTAAAAAAGACACTAATGTTAAAAAGGCTCTTAGAGAGATTCTAGATGGAAAAATAGGATATGAAATAGTTGACACTAAAGTTGGTGAATAATGATGATAAGAAGAATTTTGGCCATACTGATATTGCCAATATTCATTCTTGCTTGTGGCGAGAAAAGTGATACTGTAAAGAAAATCCAGGAAGATAAATTTTTATTTGGGACTTATATAAATATTACAGTCTACGATAAAGATGAAAATCATGCAAAAAAAGCTATAAATGCTGCTTTTGATGAGATAGAGAGAATTGACCATAAATACAACAGCAAGTTTAAGGGAAGTGTAATAGATAAGCTTAACAGAGGAGAAGTAAGTAAAGTAACTTTAGATGATGAGGGAATTTACCTTATAAAGAGTTTAAAGGACGTTTACGAGCTTTCTGAAGGAACTTATGACGTTACTATAGGCCCTGTTCTTGATGTGTGGGATTTTGGTCAAAAGGAACGTAAAGAGGTACCTACTTATGATGAGCTTCAGGAAGCTATAAAAAAAGTGGACTTTTCAAAAGTTATACTTGATGGAAATCAACTTTACTATGCTCAAAAGGGATTGGAAGTAGATACAGGTTCTTTCTTAAAAGGATATGCAGTAGAGCAGGCAAAGCAGGTAATGAAGAAAATGGGCGTAAATAGTGCTTTTATATCTTCAATTTCTAGTATTGAGACAATTAATACAAAACCAGATGGTAAAAATTGGAGAATAGGAGTGGAAAATCCTCAAAACCCTAAGGACTTACTTGGAGTAATAGAACTAGATGACCAGGGAATGGGTGTTTCTGGAGATTATCAAACTTATATTGAAATCGATGGAAAAAGATACCACCATATTTTGGATAAGACTACTGGATATCCAGTATCTAGTAAAAAAATGGTAGTGGTAGTTACAGATAACGCATTTTTATCAGATATGTATTCAACAGCATTTTTCACTATGGCTACTGAAAAGGTTATGGAATTTGCAGAAAAGAATAATCTTGATGTGCTTATAGTTGATAATAATATGAATATAACAAGAACTGCAGGAATGAAGTTTGAATGTGCACAGAATAGAAAG
>NZ_JADRHM010000058.1 GCF_018205345.1 Fusobacterium sp. DD2 | reverse complement strand
TGTCCGTATATTTTTAAAGCTTCAAATAATCCTGTAAAGAGTATTCTAAAACCAATTGCAAGAATGAAAATTTGCATTACTCTGGAAAGAATATATAAAACAAGTTGTCCTACAATCTTTTCTACATATCCCCCTATCCAGTATATTCCATAAATAATGACAAAAGCCAATACAATGGATATAGAGTTGGTGATAAGACCGTTTTGAGCTCTGTTAATAAGAGCAGTAGTAAGGACTCCAGGTCCAACAAGCATAGGAAATGCTATAGGTATTATAGCTGTTTTAATCTGTTCAGCTATAGAGGTATTAAGATTTTTTGAAGTCTTATTTACAGGAAATACCAGATTTTTAGATGCAATAACAATAAGAATCAGCCCCCCAGCCATCTTAAGCTCATCCATTCCAATTCTATAAAACTTAGTCATTAAAAATTCTCCAAGTAAACTGAAGAAAAAAGTGATACAAAATGCAGTAAGTACAACAGTGTTTTGCAACTTAACTCTTATCTTTTTATCCAATCCACCACACATACCTATAAATAGAGGTACATTTCCAAAAGGGTTAAGAACAGCAATAAGAGTAAGTGCACTAGTAAAAATGACAGTAAGATTCATATTTTACCCTCCTATGAATATGTAATATTAAAAAAATTTAATTACAAAGTATATATTTTTTATATCGAATTATTAATATATTATATCACGTTTTCCAAAAAATTAGTACATTTCTACTAGGGAAAAAAACAATGTTAATTATTAATGAAATATATGATGGGTTATATTTTATTATCTATTATATTGAAAAAGAGTTTTTATTTAGTAAGGGTTGCAATAATTGGCAAATGTAGTATAATCTGAATAATACAGAATATCTAATCAGGAGGAGTGTATGAAAAATAAAATATTTGGGTTATTAATGCTAGTAATGTTTGTAATTTTACCATTAACTATCTATGGTTATACGCCGGATAAGGATACTTTGGTAGTAGCACAAAGTTCTGACGTAAAAAGTATGGATCCAGTAGCATCAAATGATATACCTTCACACTGTGTATATCTTCATATTTATGATACTTTACTGGACAGAGATGATGATGGTAATTTAGTACCATGTCTTGCACAAACATGGGAACAAGTTGATCCTTTAACATTGGTTCTTCATTTGAAAGAGGGGGTTAAATTTCATAATGGTGAGCCTTTTACAGCTAAAGATGTTATTTTCTCATTAAATAGAGCAAAAGAAGCACCTGCTGTAATGAGTTTCTTTAAAGAGATTGATAAAGTGGAAGCATTGGATGATTATACTGTTAAGATTACAACAAAAGAGCCATTTGGACCATTATTGGGATATTTAGCTCACAAAGGTGGATCTATTGTAAATGAGAAAACTGTTACTGAAGCTGGAGATAATTATGCACATCATCCTATTGGGACAGGACCTTATAAATTTGTTGAATGGAGATCAGGAGATAGAGTTATTTTAGAAGCTAATCCTGAGTATTTTAGATGGAAACCAGAAATACCTAAAATTGTTTTTAGAGTAATATCAGAAGGAACAAATAGAACTATAGCACTTGAAACTAAAGAAGTTGATATTGCATATGATATAGAACCTATGGATGCACAATTTATTAAAGGAAATCCAGATTTAGTATTAAAAACAAAACCATCACTTGCAATAAGTTATTTAGGATTTAATACACAAAAAGCACCTTTTGATAAAAGAGAAGTTAGAAAGGCTATCGCCTATGCTGTGGATCTTCCTAGTATAATAAATGCAGTTTATTTAGGAGGAGCAAGAATAGCTAATTCGCCAATACCACCTGGTGTACCTGGATATACAGATGATGTAACTACTTATAGTCATAATCCAGAAAAAGCTAAAGAGTTATTAGCTAAAGCAGGATTAGCTGACGGATTTAAAGCTAAACTTTCAATTAGTGATAAAAATATGACTAAAGATATAGCAATAATTCTTCAGGATCAATTAAAACAGATTGGTATAGATCTTGAAATTGAAGTAATGGAGTGGGGAGCTTATCTAGATAAATTGGGTAGAGGAGAACAGGATATGTTCATTTTAGGATGGGTATCACCTCCTGAACCAGATGTTTGTATGTATGCTCTTTTCCATTCAGATAACAAAGGAGCTGGAGGAAATAGAACATATTACGATAATAAAAGAATGAATGAATTACTTGAAAAAGGAAGAAGTACAACAGAACAAGCAGAAAGAAATAAATATTATTATGAGGCACAAAGATTAGTACAAGATGATATTCCTATGTTTGTTATGATATATCCATTTAAAAATGCTGGAATGCAAAAGAATATAGAGAATTTTAATTTAAATGCTGATAATAAACCTCGTTTGGATAGAGTAAAAAAATCATAAGAATAAAAAAGCACGATATCAGAAGATATCGTGCTTTACTATTATAATTTAGAAATTATTAATTCAGCTGTTTTATAAAACATGAATAATCCAAGTCCGCAATAAGAGACAAGAAGAATAAATGCTCCTAATCTATTATCATTTTCGTAAACTTCTTCAATAGCTTTTTCTTCAACTTGGTTATTATTTCTTCTTAACTGTTTATTTGACATTTGAATTCCTCCCTTTTTTTATTCTAAAAAAAAAGAGAAATATCAAATAATCAGTATCCTTTTTCTATACCTGAAGATTATTCCATAATACTCAAAAATATCTTTAAAATATTGTGGTTTACTTTTCATCCGATAGGTATAAATTAAAACAAGTATTACAGGTGCTGCAATAAATATTGGCTCATAACTTAAATGATGTTCTACAATAAAATCATTTTGATGTGTAAGATTTGTAGAGATAATCTCACTGTTATGGAAGTCATTATTTGCAACTAATACTATGTTATTATTTGTTTTATATTCGATTAATGATGGTCGTATATTTGAATAATAAAGGTTGGTAATCAGTAATGAAAATACAAAAATAAATAACAGATATAATCTTTTTATTTTCATCCACCCACCTCCTTAACCTTTATAATAGACCTATTTAATTCCTTTTTCGTATAAAAATTCGAGCATTTCAGCGTTATTATTATTTTTAGCAATAGAAATAGCATTATCTCCATATGACATGTAATTTAGATCAACTCCCAATTCTATAAGCCTATTAATAGCTTGTGGAAAATTATTAGCAACACTTCTTAGGTAAACTTCACCTAAAATAATTTCCCCTTTTTTATTTTTAGCTTTTAAATCATAACTTGCAACATCTAAAAGAGCCAATATATTTTTTTCATCATATGAATAATATATTGGATAGTTTCCATCCTTATCTTTTTGAGCAAAGTTTGCACCACTCTTGGCCATTTTTCTAATAAGCTCATCATTTCCTGATATAGCAGCTTGAAATAAAGTATTCCACTCTTGATAATTAGGATGATATTTCATAAGAAGGTAGCAATAAGAGATTGGTTTGTTTTTTATGAAGTAACTAAATAAGCTATTTCCCTCATAATCATATACATTTATATCTGCTCCATCTTTTAAAAGAAGTTTTAAAGCTTCTATACTTCTAGAGTAAAAAATAGGAGTCATTCCTGTTTTGTTATCTCTTGCATCAATATCTGCACCTCTATCTAAAAGAGTAGATAAAGATTTTAAACTGTTATTTTCAAGGGCAAGTTTTAAAAGTGTTTCTCCGTTATTTTCATAGTCAATGGGAAATCCATCGCTTAGATACTTATTAAGTAAGTAATTGTCATCAATCATAATAGCATTTGAGACTTGTTCAGAAGAGATAACTACTCTCTCTTTTTTCCATAAATGAGAACAACTGGTAAAAAGTAACATCACTGTCATAAGAATAATAAATCTCTTCATAAACACATCCCTCACTTTATTTTAAATTAGTCTTCAGATCTTTTTTCAAACTTTCTTCTTTCTCCCTCTTTTAAATATTTTTTTCTAAGTCTGATATTTAAAGGAGTTACTTCTACTAATTCATCGTCAGCAATATAGTCTAGAGCTTGTTCCAAAGTGAATTTTCTTGGTGGTGCTAATTTAACTGCATCATCACTTCCTGCAGCTCTCATATTTGTAAGTTTTTTAGTCTTACATACGTTTACTACAAGGTCATTTTCTCTGTTATGTTCTCCAACTATCATTCCTTCATATACAGGGATTCCTGGATCTAAGAATAGAGTTCCTCTATCTTGGATATTATTTAGAGCATAAGCTACAGTAACACCTGGTTCTGTTGCAATTAATACTCCTCTACTTCTTGTAGGGATTTCTCCTTTGTATGGTTCATAATCAAAGAATGAATGGTTTAATATTCCTGTACCTTTAGTATCTGTTAAGAATTCGTTTCTAAATCCAATAAGTCCTCTTGCAGGTACTTTAAATTCTAAACGAGTATATCCGTCGTTTCCAGGTATCATAGATACCATTTCACCTTTTCTTCTTCCTAATTTTTCAATTACTGTACCAGTAAAGCTATCATCAACGTCGATTAGAGCCATTTCAACTGGTTCCATTTTCTTTCCATCTTCCATTTTGAATAAAACTCTTGGTTTTGAAACTTGTACTTCAAATCCTTCTCTTCTCATATTTTCAAGTAGGATAGAAAGTTGAAGTTCTCCTCTTCCTTTTACAACAAAGGCATCTGGAGTGTCTGTAGCTTCTACTTTCATACTAACGTTAGTTTGAAGTTCTTTTTGAAGTCTTTCCCAAATGTGTCTTGATGTAACGAATTTACCATCATTTCCAGCAAATGGAGAGTCATTTACCATAAATGTCATAGCAAGTGTTGGTTCATCAATATCAATTAGAGGAAGTGCAACAGGATTATTTACATCTGCAAAAGTTTCTCCAATATCAATATCATCAATACCAGCGATACATACTATATCTCCAGCATGAGCTTCTTGGATTTCAACTCTTTTTAATCCTTCGTATCCATAAAGAACAGATACTTTTCCTTTAAATTGAGAACCATCTCTTTTAATAACCATAACATCCTGGTTTCTTCTTACGATACCATTGTGGATTCTTCCAACTGCAAGTTTTCCAACGTAGTTGTCATATGCAATATTTGTAATAAGAAATTGCATAGGTTTTTGTTCGTCTCCCTCAGGATCGTCAACATGTTCAAGGATAGTTTCAAATAGAGGTTCCATGTCTTTTCCTTCATCTGTTAACTCTTTTATAGCATAACCATTTTTACCAGAAGCATATACTACTGGGAAGTCAAGTTGTAAATCATTTGCATTTAATTCAATAAATAATTCGTAAACCATGTATAGAACATCTTCTGGTCTAGCATTTGGTTTGTCAATTTTATTAACAACAACAATTGGTCTGTGTCCTTGCTCTAAAGCTTTTTTAAGTACATACTTAGTTTGAGGCATTGGTCCTTCAAAAGCATCTACTAGTAGAACAACAGAATCAACCATTTTCATAATTCTTTGTACTTCTCCACCAAAGTCCGCGTGTCCTGGTGTGTCAACGATATTGATTTTGTAATCCTTATATCTTACTGAGGCATTTTTAGAAAAAATTGTAATTCCTCTTTCTCTTTCAATATCATTTGAGTCCATTACCCTCTCTTCAACTTTTTCCAACTCGTGAGAACCAAAAGCTCCCCCTTGTCTAAGTAAACAGTCTACTATAGTTGTTTTACCGTGGTCAACATGGGCAATGATTGCTATGTTTTTTATCTTCATTATACATCCTTCCTTGGGTTTAAAAATATTTATACCCTTTTAATAAATTATTACCTACATTTGCTAGACCTAAAAATTCACCGTCACAGTATATTCTGTATCTGCCATCATTAGCAGAAAATCTGACAGTGTTTCCATTTAAATATAGTCTCAGGTCTTTTTCATTTGAAAGTGTAAGTTTTGGATATTTAAAAAATTCCTCTACACTCCAAATAAAGTTAAAATTCTCACTGCTATATAAATCCTGAATCTCTTCTAAAGTAAAAGAATCCTTAAGATTTATATCGCCTACATTTTCTCTCACAAGAGAAGTCATAGTTGCATAAGTACCAAGATGCATTCCAATATCATTAATAAGTGAACGTATATAAGTTCCTTTAGAAACTTTGCATCTTATTTTTCCTTTATTTCCATCAAAATCAAGTATCTCTATAAAGTCAATTGTTATATCTCTAGTTTTTCTTTCAACTTCTATTCCCTGTCTTGCAAGCTCATAAAGTTTTTTTCCATTAACTTTTAATGCTGAATACATAGGTGGAACCTGTTTAGTTGTTCCTATAAAAGTTGATAGCGTTTTTTCAAGTTCTTCTCTTGTAACTTCTTTTTTGTCTGATTCTTCAATAACTTTTCCTTCAACATCATAGGTATCTGTCTGATAACCAAGTTCAAATCCGGCAGTATAGACTTTTGAATATCCTTCGATATCCTGTACAAGTCTTGTTGCTTTACCAACACATACTATAAGTACTCCCTCTGCTAAAGGATCTAAGGTACCAGTGTGCCCTATTTTCTTTTCTCTTAGGATTTTTCTAAGATTTCTAATTACATCAAAGGAAGTTATTCCTGAAGGTTTGTTAATATTTATTATTCCCTCCAAAAATTCTCAACTCCTAATATTAGAACTATTTTTTAGTATACCATAAAAAATGCAAATTTAAAACATATTTCTGAAAAAATACAGTTATTTTTCAACGATGCCGTATCTGTTACTTGGGCTCCATAATAAATATTCATCAATTCCTAAATCTTTAAGAGCTTTAACCTGTGCATCAATTTCATTTTTTCCATAATTGATATGTCCTTTTACCCATTTTGCAGTAAAAGCTTGTAACCAAGGTCTAACATTAGCTGGATAATCAATATTGTTATTTCTATTTACTCCATCTAAAGTTGAACGGTATATTGTAGTGTATGGATTTGCATCTGGAACAGATAGTCCATATACACCTTTTCCATAGTGGCTAGGATAAGCCATTGGACAGATAAAGTCAACTTCATTAGCTATTACCTCCCAATGTTGTCCAAGTCCCATGTCATCAGAAGAACTTCCAACTTGTCCATATACATCTGCTGCTATATATACACCTAAAGGAGATAACTCTTTTCTCGCATATTTTAAATATTTAGCAATAGTTTCAGGTTTTGTTTCACCATTTGTATTTCTATAGTTTAATTGTTTATCAAGTTTTCCACCATTTGATGCTGGGAATCTTACATAATCAAATTGAATTTCATTAAATCCTGCTTTTGCAGCTTCTTTAGCAACTGCAACGTTATATTCCCACAGATTTCTATCATGAGCAGATACCCAGATTACACCATCACTGTTTGTATATGGTTTACCATCTGCTAGCTTTATAATAGCTTTATCAGGATTTTTCTTAGCATATCTTGGGTCTTTAAAAGAAACTATTCTTGCTATTACATAGATATTATTATCCTTTAATTTTTGGATAAATTTTTGAATATCATTAACTGGATATTTATCAAAAGAAACTCCCAAGTATTTTTTTTCTGCTTCTGTTTTAAAAAGAAGTTTTCCCCCATCATCTTTTACATCTATTACAAATGCATTGATAGGAGTACGTTTAGCAAGTGCAATCATTTCGTTCATCTTTTTTTCAGAAGCTGCTGAATAAACAGTTAGATATACTCCTCTGACATTGTCTCTTTTAGGATTGTCAGGGTAATTGATTTTTTCAACTGGTTTGAAGCTTATATTTTTTAAATTCTCTGGAGAAACTTTATGTATATCTTTAGAGATATTTTCACTTCTTATCCATCCTATATATGTTTTTAAATTTTTATTATATTTGACTTTTGTCCAATTAGTTATTTGAGCGGTAACTTTTATTTCAAAAGTTCCATCTTTCTTTTTGATTTTGCTCTCTTTTTTTGTTTCAATCTGTTTTTCTTCTAAGATCTCAACTCTTGTTGCTTTTCTTAATGTGTCTAATACTTTTGTTCCCTTATTATCACTGAAAAGTGATGTTTTAAGCTTATTTGTAAATCCATAGTTAATATTATTGCTAACTTCCTGAGCAATCTCTTCCTTTACAGGCTCTTCCTCTTTTGTTTCTATCTCTGTTTTTGGTGTTTCTGTGTTAACTGGTTCAGGACTTACTGCTTTAACACTATTCACATCTTTAGTGTCAGGAGTTGAAATATTATTTTCTTCAGTTGTGGTTTTATCAATTGAAGATTTTGCTATTTCCTTTTCCTCCTCTTTGGATATTTTTGTTATCTCTTTTTCAGGTTGGATTTTGTTGTCTTTTAATCCAATCCCCTTTGTAACATCTGCTGTAGCAGTAATGGCAATTAGATAAACTGCAATTGCCCCTAATACAGTTGTAATAAATTTCTTTTGGCTCTTCATTGTTGCTCCTTTCGTTGGTTGAATAATTTTACCTATGTATTTTATACTATTTTATGTGAAATATCTATATAATCTAGAAAGATTTTTCAAGTAGTGATGCATTAATATATCTTTCAAGTGTGTCACCTGGGATAGCTCCCATAGCATAGTTAATAACATTTCCATCTCTATCTATAACAAAGAGTGTGGGAAATGCTCTCACAGGGTATTTCTGAAATGCTTCCTCACTTACAACAGTAGGAAACTTGTATCCTTTACTTTCTAAAAATTCTTTAACTGTATCCATCTTTTCGCTATTTACTCCAAGAAATACAATATCTTTTTTATTTTCACCATATTTTTTGTAAAGCTCATCAAGTACTGGAAGTTCATGTCTGCATGCTGGACACCATGTAGCCCAGAATGTTAAAAGAACAAACTTACCTTTGTAATTTTCAATTGAGTGCTCAATACCATATTGGTCTTTAGCTGTAAAATTTGGTGCTTTTTCAGTACCAGCAAATGATGTAAAAGATAGAAGTAGAAGTAAAATTCCTATTATTTTTTTCATATTGTTTCCCCCTTATGCAATATAGGTTAAAAGATAATCAAGTTTACCAGTGATGATAAGAATACCAAGAAGAATTAGTAATACTCCCATAATTTTAGGTGTATATTTAACAATTCCCATATTTTTCTTAAATAATTTAAGGAAAAAGGAACTGAAAAAACCTGTAATTAAAAATGGTATTATAAATCCCAAAGTATATACAAGCATTAAAATAATCCCCTGGGTTCTGTTATCAATAGAGCTTATTGCCATTAATACTCCTGATAGTGCAGGACCTATACAAGGTGTCCATGCAAAACTAAATGTGAATCCAAATATAAATGCAACAAACGGATTCATTTTCTTTACATCAAAATTAATTCTTCTTTCCCTTGATAAAAAATTATTTTTGAAAATTTGAAGCTGAAACAGTCCTAACAAAATAGTTAGAATACCACATACAAGAATGAAGACATTTCTGTATCTGTATACTAACTGACCTAAGGCAGAAAAACCTAATGCTAGAAAAACAAAAGCAAAAGAGATGCCAAAAGTAAAGAATACAGTGTTTATTGCAATACCTTTTTTGTTTTCAATGTTATTTCCAGACAGGTATCCTATATAAAGTGGTAATACAGGAAGAATACATGGTGAAAAAAAAGAAAGTATTCCTCCTAAAAAAATAGTTAGGTAGCTCATATAACCCTCCTTAATGTAATGTATAAAGTGTATCACTATTATATACTATAATTTTATCCTTGTAAATTTAATTGAAAAATAATTATTTTAAGGAAAAAAGTCAAAATTTTAACCTTAGAAATATGAAAAAATCTTAAAAATATCTTTAATTTTATTATATCAACGAAATTGAAATATGTCGATATTTAAAGGAAAAATTCGCATATAAAATCAAATGGATTGATGTGGTATTGTCTGAGCAGAAAATACCTAAAAAAGATAATTTTTTTACCAAAAGTAAGGAAAAATATTTATGTAAAAATCTAAAATCTGTGTTATAATAAATTAAATGAGAGTAAAAATAATTTAAAATTCAAGGAGGAAAAATGGCTGTTATAGAAATAAATCACCCATTAATACAACATAAATTGACACTTATGAGAAGTGCAGATACTGATACTAAATCTTTTAGAGAGAACTTAAATGAGATTGCAAAATTAATGACTTATGAAGCAACAAAAACTTTAAAATTACAAGATAAAGAAGTTACTACACCTTTAATGACAACTACAGGTTGTGAATTACAGGATAGAATTGCATTAGTTCCTATCTTAAGAGCTGGACTTGGAATGACTGCTGGAATTTTAGATTTAATGCCAACAGCAAAAGTTGGACATATTGGAGTATATAGAAATGAAGAAACTCTAGAGCCTGTATATTACTACTGTAAATTACCAGTAGATATTACTTCAAGAAAAGTAATAGTTGTTGACCCAATGTTAGCAACAGGTGGTTCTGCAGTTTATGCAATAGATTACCTTAAAAAAGAAGGAGTTAAAGATATAATATTTATGTGTCTTGTAGCAGCTCCAGAAGGAATAGCAAAACTTTTAAATAAACATCCAGATGTTGATATATATACAGCAAAAATCGACCAAGGATTAACTGAAGAAGGATATATCTATCCAGGATTAGGAGACTGTGGAGACAGAATATTCGGAACAAAATAGTTAAATAAGTAAGGAAAGAGCAGCAGATGGTGATTTTTTGCTATTGTAGTTGCTCTTTTTTTTGAAACTAGATATTATGTTGATGAGGGATTTGATGGAGAGATCTTTAGCTGATGTTTTGGAAAATGGTGACGAAAGAATTATAGGGAGAAGCAGACAGTTTTTATCAGCTGTTTTAATTGCTTTGATAACTATAAAAGGAAAAGTACATATTATTTTAGAAAAAAGAGCTTTCGGGATAAAACAGGGAGGAGAGATATCTTTTCCTGGAGGAAAGTTTGAAAAAAATGATAGAAATACAAGAAATACAGCTGTTCGAGAAAGTGTAGAAGAACTGGGAATAAGTTGTGAAAATATAGAGGTATTAGGTAAGTTTGGAACACTTGTAAACCCATCTGGAGTCATTTTAGACGCATATGTTGGAAAAATTAATATTTCACAACTTTCAGAAATAAAGTATAATAGAGCTGAAGTTGAAAAAATTATTCTTGTTCCTATGGAATTTTTTCTAAACACTTCGCCTAAAGTTGAGAAGATAGCAATGGAGAATATACCCCTTTTTTCTGCAAAAGAGTTAAAACTTCCTAAAAGATATGAAAAATCTTGGGCAGGTAGAGCTAGAGAGGTATATTTTTATAGTTATCAAAATGAAGTGATTTGGGGAATGACAGCAGAGATAATCTACGAATTTGTGCAGGAATTAAAAAGGAATGGGAAATTGCATATGGAGGGATTGAAATGATACTGAGCAGAGAGACAGCAGCGAAATTAGTTGCAGAACTTAAATTGCAAGGAAAAAGTGTTGTTTTTACAAATGGATGCTTTGATATTTTGCATATAGGGCATTTAAGATATTTAAACGAAGCTAAAAGACAGGGAGATATCCTTATTGTAGGAGTAAACTCTGATGCTTCTGTTAGAAAACTAAAAGGACCTACAAGACCGATAAATAATGAAATTGATAGAGCAGAGATGTTATCAGGGCTAAAGGCTGTTGATTTTACACTTATTTTTGATGAATTAACACCAATAGAAACATTAGAAATATTAAAACCATCTATCCATGTAAAAGGTGGAGATTATAAAAAAGAGGAATTACCAGAGACTTCAACAGTTGAGAAAAATGGAGGAGAAGTAAGAATTCTTGCCTTTGTAGAAGGAAAATCAACAACAAATATAGTAAATAAGATACAGTTTAAGAATAATGATGGAGGAAAAAATGAATAGAATACTCAGTTTCAATGAGTTGGATAATTTAGCAGAAAAACTGGCTGACTATTCAAAAGAAAACACTGTGATAGCCCTAATTGGTGATTTAGGAACAGGAAAAACAACTTTTACTCAGAAATTTGCAAAACGTTTAGGAGTTAAAGAAGGGATTAAAAGTCCTACATTTAACTATGTTTTGGAATATTTTAGTGGAAGACTTCCTTTATATCACTTTGATGTATATCGTTTGCAGGAAGCTGAAGAGATTTATGAAATTGGATATGAAGATTATCTAAATAATGATGGGGTAGTCTTAATTGAATGGGCTAATATTATAGAGAGTGAGCTTCCTAAAGAGTATATTAAAATTGAGCTAAAACATCATGATGACATATCGAGAGAGGTAGATTTGACCTACGTTGGAAATAGCACAAAAGAGAAGGAGATGTTAGATTATGTTGGTTTTAGCAATTGATACAGCTACAAAAATTGCAAGTGTAGCATTATATGATGATAAGATAGGAATTTTAGGAGAGACAAACTTATATGTAAAAACCAATCATTCAAATATTATTATGGGATTAATAGATAACTTGTTTAAGATGACTGGTTTTACTATAAAAGATGTGGATAAAATTGCTGTTACTGTAGGTCCAGGTTCTTTTACTGGTATAAGAATTGGAGTAGCTATTGCAAAGGGACTTACTTATGGTACTGATAAAAAAATTGTTGGTATAAATGAATTAGATGTAATAGCCAATAATGCTGAGTCTAGAGATGGAATTATAGTTCCACTTATAGATGCGAGAAAAGGAAGAGTATATTTCTCTACGTATAGATATGTAGAGAATAAGATAGAAAATATATCAGAATATAAAGATGGGGATCTTGCTGATATATTAGAAGAGATGAAGGAAGAAAAATATATTTTTGTTGGAGATGGAGCAATTGCTTATTCAGATATGATAGAAGAAAAAATGGGAGAGAGAGGTACTCTGTTTTCTAAGACATCTTCTATTCCTAGAGCAGCTGTAGCTGCAAGATTAGCAGTTGATTCAAAAGATGATAATCTATATACATTGGAACCATTCTATGTTAATAAATCTCAAGCTGAAAGAGAAAAAGAAAAAAGAGAAAATAATAAATAGATAGAGTTACGATAAAAATAACGAGGTGGAAATGATGAAGGTAAAAAAATGGAGATGTACTGTATGTGATGAGATGTTTGACTATGATAAGAAACCAGATAATTGTCCAGTATGTGGAGTAGGACAGGAGCTTTTTGAATTAGTTGAAGTTGAAGTCTCAGAAAAATCTATTGAAAAAGAAGTAGACATAGTTATAATTGGAGGAGGAGTTGCTGCTGTTAATGCTGCAGATGCAGTGAGCAGTAGAAATAAAAAGGCAAATATAACAATGGTTTGTAGGGAAAAATATCTTCCTTACTATAGAACTAGACTTACTGAGTTGATAGATACAGATATTTCAATGGAGAGAATGAAGATAAAAAAAGAAACTTGGTATAGCGATAGAAATATAAAACTTTTACTTGGAAAAGAGGCAACAACTATCAATTCTAAAGATAAAAAAGTAGTTTTATGTGACGGAGAAGAACTAAGTTATGATTATCTTGTTATCGCTTCTGGTGCTGGATGTTTTATACCACCATTTGAAAATAAAGAATTAGAAAATGTAAGAGTAATAAGAGAGTTAGAAGAGACTCTTGATATAAAATCTAAAGCTGCAAATTATAAAAATGCTGTAGTAATAGGTGGAGGAGTTTTAGGACTTGAAACTGCATGGGGACTAAAAAATCTTGGTATAGATGTAACAGTTCTGGAAGTTATGCCTAAAATACTTCCAAGACAGCTTGATGAAAAAGGAAGTGCTTTACTTGAAAGAATAATTTTGGATACTGGAATAAAAGTTGAAAAAGGAGTCCAAGTAAAGGGATTTGAAGGAAATGGAAAGGTCGAAAAGGTAGTTTTAAAGGATGGAAGAGAATTCCCAGCAGATCTTGTAATAGTAAGTGCAGGAATAGTACCTAATAAGGGATTTGCACTTTCTTGTGATTTGAAAGCTAATAAAGGAATAACTGTTAATGAAAAAATGGAAACATGTATAAAAGATATATATGCATGTGGAGATATAGCTGAATTTAATGGTAGAGTAATGGGACTTTGGCAAGTAGCAATGGAACAAGGTAAAGTTGCAGGAGCCAATATATGTGGAGATGAAATAATATATAAAGAGCAGGTTCAACCTTTAAGTTTTGATGGAATGAATACAAAGCTTTTATCAATAGGAGATGTTCATTCTAATGAGGGAGAAACTGATTATGTAGAAGAATATGATGCAGCTAAGAAAATATATAAGAAACTGGTATTCAGTGAAGGAGTATTAAAAGGAGCAATTCTTATAGGGGATACTTCAAAATCAATTGCAATAATAAAAGCAGTTAGAGAAGGTATTAGAAAAAATGATATTTTAGCAAAAATGTATAACTAAAGACCTTGATTTTTTAAAAGAATACTGTTAAATTATATGTGTACAATTTCGAACGACTAGAAGGGGAAAAACTAGGAGGAGTAATTGAATAGTATAATAAGTTTAGATGAAATGAGCTTTGAAGAGAAGATGAAAGAAGAAAATGAGTTAGTGATAATCAATTTCAGTGCAGAATGGTGTGGACCTTGCAAAATAATGAATCCCATCTTAGAAGCTGTTTCAAAAGAGGAAAATGTTAAAATATTTAGAGTGAATGTTGATGAAAGTCCTAATCTTGCGTGTGAATTTGGAGTTGAAAATATTCCAATGACAATTTTTATGAGATCTGGGAATAAGATATACCAGGTTAATGGACTGAAATCGAAACAGGAACTAAGAGAAAAGTTATGTGAATTAAAATAATAAAAAGACTGAGTGATATTTTATCATTCAG
>NZ_JADRHM010000057.1 GCF_018205345.1 Fusobacterium sp. DD2 | reverse complement strand
AGGCAATTCATTACGAATTGCCTTTTTAATTTATTATTACATTCTATCAAGAGTTTCTATTCCAAGAAGTGATAATCCATCTTTTATAGTCTCTCCAGCTACTTTTGCAAGTAATCCTCTTGAGAACAGGATGTCATCTTCCTGATTTAGAATTGGGCAGTTATTGTAGAAACTGTTAAACTTCTTAGCAAGTTCAAATAAATAGTCAGCTATGATGTTTGGTTTAAATGTTTCAGCTGCTTTAATTACTGCCATTGGGAAAGCTGCAATATGGTTTGCTAAAGCTTTTTCTAATTTATCATTAATAATTATCTTTTTAGAATAATCTATTGTTTTTCCTTCACTTTCAGCTTTTCTCATAATTGATTGGATTCTAGCATATGAATATTGTAGATATGGTGCTGTATTTCCTTCAAAGCTCAATATTTTATTCCATTCAAATATAATTGGACTCTGTCTATTTTGAGAAAGATCAGCATATTTTATAGCTCCTACTCCTACTATTTCAGAGATATTTTGTTTTTCCTCTTCTGAAAGATCTGGGTTCTTTTCATTAACTATGTCGTAAGCTCTCTTTTTACCTTCGTCTAGAAGTTGTTCAAGTCTTATTACATTTCCTTTTCTTGTAGAGAATACACCATCTTCAAATCTCATTATACCAAACCAAACGTGGTATTTAGGAACGTCCCATCCTAACATATCTGTTATTCTGAAAAATTGTTTAAAGTGGTCCTGTTGTCTCTCATCAGTTAAATATATAATTTTATTTATATCATAGTTATCTTTTCTAAATTTTACAGTAGCAATATCAGATGTTGAATATAAGAAAGCTCCATCTTTCTTTTGAACTATACATGGGAAAAGGTTCTCTTCTTCTGGGAAGAATACAACTTTTGCACCATCATCTTCAACAGCTATCTCTTTTTCAACAAGTTCTTCTACTACACCTTGCATCATATCATGGTAGAAAGATTCCCCGTAGTAAGTATCAAAATGAACATCAAGTCTTCCATAAAGTTTTTCATATTCATCCATAGATACTTTTATAAACTCTTTCCAAAGTGCAAAGTTTTCAGGGTCTCCATCTTGAAGCTTTTTAAGTTCTTGTCTTGCTTCTTCCTCAAGTTCTGGATGATCTTCTGATTCCTTACTGAATTGCACATAAACTCTTTCAAGTTCCTCTATTGCATTCTCTTTATAAGTTTCTTTATTAAGCCATTTTCTATATCCTATTATCAATTTACCAAACTGTGTACCCCAGTCACCAATGTGGTTGTCTGCAACTACATGGTATCCAAGATATCTATGAATTCTAGCTATAGCATCTCCTATTATTGTAGAACGTAGATGTCCTATGTGCATTCTTTTTGCTATATTAGGTGAAGAGAAATCTATAAGTACATCTCCTTTTCTATTAAGGAATGAATAATCATATTTTTCTTCTCTTGATTTTTTTACCAAATCACCTAAATATTCATTTTTTAAGAATATATTTATAAATCCAGGTCCTGCAATTTCAAGTTTTTCAATAACATTGTTTTCTACAAAGTTATTAACTATCTCTTGAGCTATTGCTCTTGGATTATTTCCAATTAATTTTGAGTTCATCATTGCAAAGTTAGTTTGGAAATCTCCAAATTTTTCATTTGTTGCAACTGATATTTCTATAGGTTTAAGCTCCTTATCACCATACAATTTTTCAATAGTCTGGTTAAATAGAGAAGCTATTTCTTTATCTATTATAAGCACGATTTCACCTCTTTTATTTTAATTATTGTTACATTTTGCCTATAAATAAAAAAAAGGGACTAAGTCCCTAAAAAGAAAGCTCCGACCTACCGTCTTCAATACAGTTTTAGTCGCCAAAACCAAAAGTGGTAGCCAGTTACTAACAGCATACAGAGTCCGTAATCGACTTAAGCTCTAAGCCATTCGTGACTTTGCTGAGCTACTGAGAGCAGCGCCAGCCCCATGACGACATTAGGCCCAAAACCTCAAGAAATAACGAATAGGTCAGATAACCTTTCTTATTAAGGAAATTATATCACTTATTTGCCTTTTTTTCAAGTCCAATGTTTTTTCTTATACTTATTTTTCTTCTGAATTTTTTGTTTCTTCATAAGTTGTTTTTAAAAACAGCTCGTCTAGTTGTGCTTTGTCAACTATGTTTGGTGCTTCTGACATTAAACATTGACCTTTATTTGTTTTAGGGAATGGTATTACTTCTCTAATTGAATTTTCTTTTAACATTACCATTAACCATCTGTCAAGTCCAAATGCCAATCCTCCGTGAGGTGGTGCACCATATTTAAATGCATCTACGAAGAATCCAAATTTTTCTCTAGCTTCTTCATAAGATAATCCTAATCTATCAAATACTTTTGTTTGAATTTCTGGATTAAAGATTCTTATTGAACCTCCTCCAATTTCAAATCCATTTAATACCATATCATAAGTATTTGTTCTTATATTTTCAGTTTGTCCATTTAAGAAAGCTTCCATATCATCAGCTTTTATTGATGTAAATGGATGGTGTTCAGCCTTATATCTTTGCTCATCTTCATCATATGTGAACATTGGGAAGTCAACTACCCATAGGAATTTGAATTCATCATTATTGATAAGATCAAGTTCTTTTCCTATTCTAAGTCTCATTCCACCTAGAGCTCCATATACAACTTTTGCTTTATCTGCAATAATTAGTATTACATCTCCAGCTTTAGCTTCAGTTCTTTCTATTATAGCTTTCATCTCTTCTTCACTGAAGAATTTTGCAATTGGAGAAGATATAGTTCCATCTTCAGCTATTTTTACATAAGCCATTCCTTTTGCACCAAAGTATCTCTTAGCATACTCCTCATACTCTCCTAAAACCTTTCTAGAGAACTTTGTCACTGCTTGTGGAGCAACTATAGCCTTAACTATTCCGCCTGCTTCTACAACTGATTTAAAGGCTTTAAATCCACATTCTTTAGCAATATCTGTTAAGTCTTTTAGTTCAACACCAAATCTAACGTCTGGTTTATCTGAACCAAATCTTGACATAGCTTCTGCATATGGCATAATTGGGAATTTATAATCTACTGTTTCACCAGTTATTGTATTGAATACGCTTTTTGCAAGTCCTTCAATTATGTTCATTACATCTTCCATTTCAACGAAAGACATTTCAACGTCAAGTTGAGTAAATTCAAATTGTCTATCTGCTCTTAAGTCTTCGTCTCTAAAGCATTTAGCTATTTGGAAATATCTATCTACTCCACCAATCATTAATAACTGTTTAAATAGTTGTGGTGATTGTGGTAATGCATAGAATGTTCCTGGATTGATTCTACATGGTACTAAGAAGTCTCTTGCTCCTTCTGGAGTTGATTTATTTAGTAATGGAGTATCTACGTCAATAAATCCATGTTCATCCATATAGTTTCTTATTGCCATAACCATTTTATGTCTCATTCTTAAATTATGAAGCATCTTAGGTCTTCTGATATCAAGATATCTGTATTTAAGTCTTATATTTTCACTTAAATTATCTTCTGCTCCTGTTATTTGGAATGGAAGTACATCACAGTTATTTAATACAGTAAGTTCAGTAGCAAATACTTCTATCTCTCCAGTTGGGATATTCATATTTTTGCTTTGTCTTTCTTTAACTGTTCCTACTACTCTTATAACAGTTTCATTTTTTAGTTTTTGTGCTGTTTCAATAACCTCTTTTGGAGCAACATCCACGTCAAATACAACCTGAGTTTTTCCTTCTCTATCTCTTAAGTCAACAAATGTTAAACCTCCAAAGTCTCTAGTTGTATCAACCCAACCTGAAAGTGTAACTGTTTGACCTATGTTTTCTTTTCTCAATTCACCAAGGTTATGTGTCCTGTAAATCATTATTACCCTCTCCTTAAATCTATTACCTTAAAAAATTTATTTAGCTTTTTTTATTGTTTCAATAGCTTTTTCTAAGCTCATTTCTTCCTGTGTTCTTGCATTGAAGTCTTTTAAAAGAACTGTATTATTTTTAAGTTCATCTTCTCCAATGATTATACAGTAGTTAACATCAAGTTTACCAGCTTTTTTCATATGTGACTTCATACCCTTTGAATTGAAATCAACATGAGTTTTTATTTTATTAGCTCTTAAAATATTTGCAGCTTTAAGAGCAAATTCCTGAACGTCATCACCTAGCCATGCTACATATACATCTGGATTATTTTTTGGATAATCATCTAATAATAGCATAACTCTTTCCACCCCAGCTGCAAATCCCACTGCTGGAATATCTTTATCTCCAAGTTGTTTTAAAAGGTTGTCATATCTTCCTCCTCCTAAAACAGTTCCTTGAGCTCCTAATTTATTAGTAATAATCTCATAAACAGTACTTGAATAATAGTCAAGTCCTCTTACAAGTTTTGGATCTTCTACATATTTAATTCCAAAAATTTCCAAGTATTTTTTTACTGTTTCATAGTGTTCTCTCTCTTCTGGTTCTAAAGAGTCAATTATACTTGGTGCATTTTTTGTAAGTTCTTTACATGTATCAACTTTACAGTCTAGAACTCTAAGTGGATTTTTTTCCATTCTCATACGACAATCTTCACATAATTGATCTTTTATTGGTTCTAAGAAATTAAGTAGTGTTTCTCTATATTTACTACGGCTTTTATTTGTTCCAACAGAGTTTATATGTACTTCAAGGTCACTTATTCCAAGTTTTTCAAGGAAAGAGTAACTCATTGCTATAACTTCTGCATCAAGTATTGGTGATCCCTCTCCTAGTACTTCAACACCTATCTGGTTAAATTCTCTTTGTCTTCCTGCTTGTGGTCTTTCATATCTAAACATTGATCCATTGTAGTATACTTTGGTTACATCTTCTTTTCCATACATTCCATTTTCAAGATAAGCTCTTACTATAGAAGCTGTATTTTCAGGTCTTAAAGTAAGACTTCTTCCACCTCTATCTAAAAATGTGTACATCTCTTTTTCTACAACGTCTGTACCTTCACCTATACCTCTTTTAAAAAGATCTGTTTCTTCAAATATTGGAGTTTTAATGTATGTATAACCATAGCTTTCAAATATATCCTGTGCAACTCTTGATACATAGCTGTATTTTACAGCATCTTCTCCCCAAATATCCTTTGTTCCTCTAGCTGCTTTTATTAATTTCAACTATCTCACCTCGTCTATTTTTATTTATTACCCCATAATTTTTTTAGTTTTTCACTTATAAACTTTTCGTTCCTGTTGTTCCCTGGAATATAATATTCTCTTTTTTTATTTGTATAGTTCTGCATTACAAAGTTATCTGGATAACTGTGTGGATACTTATATCCCACAGCACTGTTTGATATGTGGATAGGTACCTCTTCCAGATCACCGTTGTTAATATCTTCAAGTGCTTTATTAATTGCCATATAACATGAATTACTTTTTGTTGAAATAGAAATATATATAACTGCCTGTGCTAAAATTATTCTTATCTCAGGCATACCAATTCTTTCACTGGCTTGCATTGCGCTATTTGCCACAAGCATGGCCTCTGGATTTGCCATCCCTATATCTTCACTGGCATGTATAACTATCCTTCTTGCAATGTACCTTGGATCCTCTCCACCTGCTAGAAGTCTTCCCAACCAGTAAACTGCTGCATCAGGGTCACTTCCCCTCATACTTTTTATCATTGCAGATATAAGATTATATTTATCTTCCTCTTTATGATAAGATGACCTTCTCTGCCTAAATAGTTCCAGTACCTCATCATCATCAAGACCCATACAGCTATTTTTGTACAGTTCTAGATAATTAAGAGCAATTCTACTGTCTCCCTTTGATATATCCAAAATACACTCAATAATCTCTTGAGATGGCTCTTTTATTCCAAGAACCTGTATTCCATTTCTCAGTATTTTTTCTATATCTTTTCTATCCAGTGCTTTAAACTCAAAAACCATAACTCTTGATAATAAGGCATTGTTTAGATTATAGTAAGGATTTTCAGTTGTTGCTCCAATGAGAATTACAACACCGCTTTCACAATATGAAAGAAGTGCATCCTGCTGTTTTTTGTTAAATCTATGAATTTCATCTAAAAAAAGAATAGTTTTCTTTCCATAAAATTCAATGTTTTGCTTAGCTCTTTCTACTACCTCTCTTAAATCATCAAGACTTGCAGTAGTAGCATTTAAACTTTCAAAATTACTATCAATGGTTTTAGAGATGATTTCTCCAATTGTAGTTTTACCACATCCTGGAGGACCATAAAATATAGAGTTTGAAATATTTCCATTCTCTATTAATTTTCTAAGTATTCCTTTTTCTCCCAGTAATTTCTCCTGACCTACAAATCCATCAAGAGATTGTGGTCTTAATTTTACTGCTAAAGGCTTAACATCCTCATAGTTATTTTGAAATAGACTTTTCATTTTATCACAACCATTTATCGATAAAAAAGGCGTATTGATATCAATACGCCTTTTCTTCTATTATTATTTTACTAAATATAATAAAAGTGCACTAAGAATAAATAATGTTGCTACAACCTCAGTGGCTTTAGCTAAAGGCCCTCCATCTTTTGATATTCCAAATACAGTATTTGATGCTCCCAATCCCATACTTGCAGATGTTCCATGGCTCCTGTCTGGTTGTATCAGTACTAATACTATCAATATAATCGCAAAAATAAAAAGCAGAACTGTAAATAAAATCTCCATTCTAGTCCTCCCAACATTTCTATTAAATAATCTATTAGATTATATCATAACCACATGATGCGGTCAATAAATATTTACCTAATAAAACCTTTATTCTTGGAAATTAACCCCACTTATAGAGTATTTTATTAACTATTTTTAGTAACTTTAATATTTTTTTGATTTGTTCTTTTTATTCTATGTTTCTTCTATAATTATTTAGTTTGTCATTGTTCTTTTATTTTGCTTGTTTTGGTTCTAGTTTGAATCCAGCTATCTTATTAACTATAACAGCTATTGCACCGTCACCAGTGATGTTACATGCAGTACCAAAACTGTCTTGAGTTAGGTAAAGAGCTATCATAAGTGATAATAATTCTTCTGAGAATCCTAACATTGATCCTAATAACCCTAATGCAGCCATAACTGCTCCACCTGGTACTCCTGGTGCTGCAACCATTGTTACACCAAGCATTAAGATAAATCCAAACATTAGTCCAAAGTTATGAGGCATTCCGTAAATAGTCATAAGTGCCAATGAACAACTTGTTAAAGTAATTGTACTTCCTGACAAGTGAATTGTTGCACATAGAGGTATTACGAAGTCTGCAACACCATCAGATACACCATTTTTCTTAGTTTGAGCAAGTGTAACTGGAATAGTAGCTGCTGATGATTGAGTTCCTACTGCTGTTAAGTATGCAGGAATCATAGTTTTTATTAATTTGAATGGGTTAGCTCCTGCTAATCCTCCAGCAATTGCATATTGGAATATAATGATTACATAGTGTAATACAATTATGATTGCGAATACTTTTACGAATACTGACATTATTGCAGCTGTCTTACCTTCGAAAGTCATGTTAGCAAAGATACCACAAATGTGTAGAGGTAAGAATGGGATAATTATGTTAGTAATTATCTTTTCAACTATAGCTTGGAATTCTCTCATACCTTTCTTTAAAGTATCTCCTTCAATAACTGCTGCTCCTATTCCTAATGTAAATGCAATTAGTAATGCTGTCATAACACCCATAATAGGTGGCATATCAATTGTGAAGAATGGGTCTAAGTGACGTGCATTTTCTTCAGCATGTTTGATTAATTCAGCAGCATTTTCCAAATGAAGTTTTTGGAATAATATGCTATCTACAAAGTAAGCAAAAGATCCTGAAATTATTGTAGATAAGTAAGCTAATCCTACTGTAACTCCTAATAATTTTCCAGCTTCTTTTCCTAAGTCAGCAATACCTGGAGCAACGAATCCAATGATAATCAATGGAATTACGAATCCTAAGAAACTTCCAAATACACTGTTAAATGTTCCTAATGCTTGAATAATAAAATGAATACCTGTCATTCCTACTAAAATACCTACGATGATACCAAGTATCAACTTAGGTAACAAACCAAATTTTTTCATAGTTAAACTCACTTCCCTTTAATATATTATATTTTACTGCAATAAAATTGGTTTATTCGTAAATATCGTATCCAGCTTCTTTTAACTTACCTATTATTTCATTTCTATGATTCATATCACTACATTCTATTACAAGTGTTAATTCTTGTTTATTGATTCCTAATTTAGCCTTGTAAACACTTTGAGTAATATAAATAACATTAGCTCTGTTTGTTGTAAGAACATGTAATACTTTTTCTACTTCTCCAATTTTATCATTAACAACAACTTTAAATTCATATCTTCTTCCGTTATGGATAAGTGCTCTATTAAGAACTCTTTCTATTAAGTTTACGTCAATGTTTCCTCCTGAAACAACTGAACAAACTTTTCTTCCTTTACAATCTATTTTTCCAGCTAAAATTGCTGCAAGTGGAGTAGCTCCAGCACCTTCTGCTACTACTTTTGATTTTTCCATCAAGAATAGTATTGCATCAGCTATTTCCTGATCAGATACTGTTACAACTTCATCAACATATTTTTTAGCTAATTCAAGAGTTTTACATCCTACTTTTCTTACAGCTATACCATCTGCTATAGTTGCGCATCCACATACTTCACAACAGTCTCCTCTTTTTAGAGCTTCTGTCATTGAAGCAGCGTTTTCAGATTCTACTCCTATTACTCTTACATTTGGGTTTATTGATTTAGCAGCAGTTGCTATACCAGCAAGGATTCCTCCACCACCGATAGGTACTAATATAGTATCGATATCAGGCATCTCTTCAAGAATTTCCATTCCTATAGTTCCTTGTCCAGCAATTACATACTCATCATCAAATGGGTGTAAAAATACTGCTCCTGTTGCTTTTTCAATTTCTCTTGCTTTTGCATACGCATCGTCATATACTTCACCACAAAGTACTACTTCTGCTCCGTAGTTCTTTGTTGCAACAACTTTTGCTATAGGTGCAGTTTCAGGCATTACTATTGTAGATTTAATACCTTGTGCAGTAGCTCCTAATGCAATACCTTGTGCATGGTTACCTGCAGATGATGCAATAACTCCTCTTTTCTTTTCTTCATCAGTTAAATGGGCAATTCTGTTTAATGCTCCTCTGATTTTGAAAGATCCAGTTTTTTGTAAGTTTTCAAGTTTAAAGAAAACTTTTCCTCCTACTTGTTTTTCAAGTGTTGGACATTCCAACAATGGAGTTTTTTTAATTGAATCTTGTATGTTACTTCTAGCTTCCTTAATTGTTTCTAATGTTACCATGACATTAATCCCTCCTTAAAAGATACAACGTGATAACTTGCAATTGATTATTCAGTTTTAATCAATTGAGTATTATTTACATACAATTCCATCAATATTATTATATTATCTTTTTACTATTTCGTCAAATGAATTATCTCAAATAATTTTTACACCAAATAAATAATATACCAATTATATTATTTAAGTTAAAATAATATAATATATATATGATATTTCACTAATGTTTATCTTATTAATCAATATTTTGTATGTACTCTAGATATAGATGTATCTGTTTAAGGGAATTTTCAACTAAAAAGAAACATATTGTTAATACAATCAAACAATTATCACTATCTTTCTTTTTTTATATAGATACTATTTAAAATAGTAATGTATACTAAAAAAATGGTATTTTTTGCTGCAAAAGGGTAAAAAAAAGCCCTGACAGCTCACTGTCAGGGTTTTTTATAATACAGCAAGTTATTTCTTGTAAAACTATTTATCAAATTTAACTTTTGATTCTTCAACAATCATATTGATGAAATCATCAAGTTTCATTGATACTTGTTCTTGTGAACCTCTTCTTCTAACGTTAACTTCACCTTTTTCAACTTCATTTTTACCAATGATAAGTTGTACAGGAACTTTATATTTTCCATTTGCTTCTCTAATCTTGTAACCAATAGATTCTGCTCTATCGTCAAGTTCTGTTCTTATTCCTGCTAGTTGAAGTTTATCAAATACTTCTTTTGCATATGGAACTGTCTCATCATTTATAGTTAAAATCTTAACTTGAGTAGGTGCTAACCATAATGGGAATGCTCCTGCATAGTGTTCAATTAAGATTCCTATAAATCTTTCAATTGATCCATAAACAACTCTGTGAATCATTACTGGTCTGTGTTTTTCTCCATCTTCACCAATATAAGTCATATCAAATCTTTCTGGTAAGTTAAAGTCAAGTTGGATTGTTCCACATTGCCAAGTTCTTCCAATTGCGTCTTTAATTTTGAAGTCTAATTTTGGTCCGTAGAATGCACCATCACCAGGGTTTAATTTGTATGGTTTTCCAATTTTATCAAGTGCAGCTGCTAGTGCAGTTTCTGCTTTTTCCCAAATTTCGTCTGAACCAATTGCTTTTTCTGGTTTAGTAGATAATTCAATTGTATATTCAAATCCAAATAGTTTACTGTAGAATTTATCTATTAAGTTAACTACTCCAATGATTTCTTCTTCTATTTGATCAGGTGTCATAAAGATATGAGCATCGTCTTGAGTGAAGCATCTAACTCTCATAAGTCCGTGTAAAGCTCCTGAGAACTCATGTCTATGAACAGTTCCTAACTCTCCACTTCTTATAGGTAAATCTTTATATGAGTGAAGTTGTGCTTTATAAGCTAAGATTCCTCCTGGGCAGTTCATTGGTTTTATAGCAAATTCTGTCTCATCGATTTCTGATGTATACATATTTTCTCTATAGTTAAACCAGTGTCCTGAAGTTTCCCAAAGTTCTTTATTTAACATTACTGGAGTCATTATCTCAGTATATCCAGCAAGTCTGTGTTCTCTTCTCCATAAATCTATAAGTGTATTTCTTATTGCCATTCCTTTTGGTAAGAAGAATGGGAATCCTGGTCCATAGTCACTTACAAAGAATAGGTCTAATTCTCTTCCTAATTTTCTATGGTCTCTCTTTTCAGCTTCTTCTAATAAGTTTAAGAAATCTTTTAATTTCTTTTCATCAGCAAATGCAAATCCATAAATTCTTTGAAGCATTTTATTTTTAGAGTCTCCTCTCCAGTATGCTCCAGCTACAGATTTTAATTTAAATGCTTTTAAATATCCAGTAGATGGTACGTGAGGTCCTCTGCAAAGGTCCATGAATTCTCCTTGTTTGTAGAAAGAAAGCATTTCTCCTTTTGCTATATCCTTTATAATTTCAACTTTGTATACTTCTCCTAGAGCTTCAAAATGTTTTATTGCTTCTTCTCTAGTCATCATAACTCTTTCAATTTTTATGTTTTCTTTTACCAATTTTTTCATTTCTTCTTCTATCTTTGGTAAATCTTCCTCTGTAAATTGAACTTTTGGATCAAAATCATAATAGAATCCATTTTCTATAGCTGGTCCTATTGCAACTTTAGTTCCTGGGAATAATCTTATAACTGCATGTGCCATTAAGTGTGCAGTAGAATGTCTGATTATTTCTTCTCCTTCTTCAGTATCAGCAGTTATAAATTCCACTTTCGCATCTTTATCTAAAATTGTAGCCATGTCCATCAAAACATCGTCAACTTTTGCAGCTACAGATTTTTTTGCTAATGAGTTACTTATGCTTTTTGCAACTGTAAATAAGTTTACCTCTCCTTCGAATTCTTTTACGTCTCCGCTTGGTAATATAACTTTCATAATTTTCCTCCTCCATTTAAAATTTCTATTAATTAATCTATTACTTTATTAACTTTTAATCCATTAAACAGATATGTCTTAGGATTTGTTTTTGCATTTTCTCCTGAATCTCTATTAGCACCTAGACCAAATATAGGATTTTCTGGGAATGTCAGTAGTGTAAATTGAAGCGCTGCTTTCCATTCATAATCTCTTGTACTTTGAACATACTCTTTTTCAAATGCCACTGACCATTGATAGTATCCCATCTCTTTACCTATCTCTACTCCAATACCATCTAAAGATCCTTTTTTCTTCTCACTACGTCTAACTCTATCTGTTAAGTCTTCATAGAATTTAGCATAGGTTTTGAATGACCAACCCTCACTTGGCTGTCCTAATCTTGTAACTAAACTAATTTTATGCTCTCTGTCGGTTTTTTCCCACTTTCTACTCTTCCATCCAGCATTTTCTTCTACCTGATATCCAACACCAAATCTGTTCTGTGAGTAAAAAGCTCCAACTTTAATTTTTTCAAGTGAATTCCAATAGTCACCAGTTTTTTTGTATCTTGCATCATTTCTTTGTAACATAAAATGAACTCTGAAATTACGCTTATAGTCACCCATATTATCAAATTGGGTATACATATTATTATTTAATTTGAAATCAACATGATTTCTCTCTCTATTTCTTAAAATATCTCTCACTCTGTATATCTCTTCAGGAGTAAGAGTTGTAGAATCTTTATTATATTCTAACTCAGCATACTTAGATAATTCTTCATCACTAAATCTCTTATCTCTATATTCATAGTTAAAAGAGATTATATCTGAGTTTCTTGAATTATATTTTTCTCCATCCAGTATAAGTGTTTTTGAGCCAGGTTCACTATGTTTATATGTTTCATAAGTAGCCCTGTAGTAATTCTCTACCTCATCTCCACCATCTAAGAAAGAGATTCCATATATTCTATTTTTTACATTAAGTTCATCTATTCCAATGCTATCTCTCTTATCAGTACCTTCACTATAGTCAAGTCCTAATTTATTGTCACCAAAGGTGTATTCATACCCATAAGTATGAAGTTTAATCTTTTCTCTTGCATCACTTAAAGCACTAGGTAAAACAGTTACACCATTTAGTTCTGGATCAAGATCTCTGATTTTAGAATCAATAGCATCTGTACTATATGATAATTTATGATTTTCAATATAGTACTCAATTCCGTAATTTCTAAATGTATAGTTATTATAATTTTCCCTGTCTAACGTCTGATCAGTATACTTTCTATCCTGTCCATATTTTAATACAACTGATTTTTTACCATCAATTTTAAAATCAACTTTATTATCAATTAGCTCACTGCTGATTTTTTTAGTTGCAGGATTTTCTCCTCTTTTATAATTAATAGTGTAAGCTGTATCAGTATTTCCAATAGATGTTGTAACTGTATCAGTAACCTGATATATATTTTCCTTATTTATTAATCTTATCTCTTTTGCACTTCTACCATCGGTATCATTTCCGAAATTTACATTTCCTGAATCATAATCATATCTTTGATAGAAAAGTTTTAAATCATTTGCCACTGCAAAATCTATTTTTCTCTCATTGTTACTTTCATTATTAAAAATCTCTACAGTATGATTTACTTTTAATTGAGTTCTTATACTTGAATCTCTTCCACTTGCATAATCTGGCGTAAGTCCATATGGATTGTATCCTTTAGTGTATCTGTCATATCTTACACCACCAAATAGTGCTAACTCTCCAAGATTACCCAATGAAATCTCATTTTTTTCAGCTCCAACTTCATAAAAATCAGAGTTATTAACAAATTTTTTATATCTGTTATCTACATAGATTCCATTTCTATCCCAAATTTCATCTTTGGTTGTACCACCAGCAACTGTAAATTTCATTGTATCATCATAGAAATCTACATAGACTCTATTTTCCTTATAATCCTGATATATGATATTTTCAAATCTGTTATATTCCTGACTTCTTTTATTTGAAATATGTTCTCTTCCTAAATCCTTATCTAAATTAAGCTCTTTCTTCTCAGCATAAAAATCATACCCAGGCTTAACTTTAAATCCACCAGGAAGTTCATACTCTCCAAAAGATACTCTTAAATCTCTTGTATCAAAACTGTTATATTCTTTTACCATTGTAGGTACATAGTCAAATTTGAAAGTCTTATCATAACCATCATAAGAAACTTTTGCTTCATTGCTGGGATCTCTTTCCCAAAGTCCTAATTTTCTAAATCTGTCTCCATTTTTTTCATCATATGTAAATCCTATTTTACTGTCTTTATCTAAGAATTCAAATCCAAAATCTTCAGCTCTAGACTGGGTATCAGTGTAGGTTGAACCTGGATCTATGTCATATAAATAGTTATAATAACCTCCAACTCTGTAGTTCTTATTATCTTTATAAGCTTCTACCTGAGCCACAAGATCATTATCTATACTGCTTCCATAAGCAATATCTTTTATATCGTCATAGACCATTAAAGCATAAGCTTTTTTATCATCAGTAAGTTTTACCTTACTCTTTATACTTATATCTTTATTTGGTCCTAACTTACTAAGATCAGTGTCCATACTGTAAAATCTTATGGTTTTTGTAAGATCTGGCCTTGTGTTATCAGCAAAACTATAGTAGTGATCATCTATAAAATCATCTAACTTAGGAACCATATTGTAAGTAGCATCAGTAACACTTAAATAAAGATTTCCTTTATCCCCACTATATTCATGGGTATAATTGATTCTGTGTCTCTTTGCACGCTCTTCATTAGCAAGTGCTTCAGGTCCTTTTATATTTTTCTTATGCTCTTTAGACCACACCAACCAATCATCTATATTCAATCTTGCTGTACCAAAGTTATCAGTCTTATACCAGTTCTCCCATCTACCAACTAAAAGTCCCATTCTGTCAGCAAACTTAGGAGCAAAACCTCCAACAAATTTATCTCCTCGATTACCATACAAAACTCCTACAGATGTATTCCATCCATAATAGGTGTCTGTTCCCCATTCAGGGAATAATGGTACCTTAGATTCCTGTCTTATATTTGCTCTATACCATGGAAAAGCAAATGGAGTAATCTTTTTATCTTTTTTATAAAAATGGCTCCCCGTCAGTGTAATCTGTTTGTCAGGTTCCACAACTATATGATTTGACAACAGATGATAACCTGCATCATCAGGGTTTTTAGTTTTCATAATATGATAATCTGTTGTAAACCAACCATTGTCTATATATATTTTTTTATTCTTATAATCGATTCTTTTTCCACCAAAATAGATTTTATCATTTGGTTTAATAGCACCTGTAACTTTGTCCACTTCAAGAAAACCAAAGTTGTTATAAAACGTGCCATCAGTTCCCTTCAATGAAATATCTCCACCATCTAAAGATTGTAAACTTAAATCTCCAGTTGGATTTGAAAAAAGAGTAAGCAGTTCTCCATTCACATATAATCTATCCTTAGCTACATCTCTTCTCAAGTTGAAAGCCTTTATCTCTACATCTCCCTGCTTTATATTAAAGCCATTTTCAGAAGTCATAGTATTGTTTTCAAGGTCTATTTCAACCTCATCAGTTCCTCCAAGAACAGATCCCTTATTATCTTTTTTCAATTGTAAATTTGATGAATTCATATCTGCTACTAATGGTACTTTTGGTCCACTGTAAGTTGTCAGTGAAACTATTATAAATGCTATAAGTAATTTTATTTTCTCATTCATATGTGCAGACCTCTTTCTCCCGATATATTTATTGTCAATTATACCACAAAATAGCACTTTTTACCTAAAGTTTTTTAAATTCAGGAACTTATGTGTTCAAAATATTGCCACTTATCCTTGAAAATACTATATTTGCATTTGTATCTCTGTGATTTACATCTGTTTCTTATTAACGGACAAGTTGCTTAAGTGGTTATATAACTTTTTCCAAAATATGTCAAGATTTTTTTTA
>NZ_JADRHM010000056.1 GCF_018205345.1 Fusobacterium sp. DD2 | reverse complement strand
TGAAATATAAAGAAAAAATAAAGAGTAAAAATATCTGATATTTTTATTTTACTAGGAAAAAGCCCTTGATTTTATTAGCTTTTAGTTTATAAAAAAAATCATCATGTAAAGAAAAAACACTTGACATAATTTGTATTATTATATATAATATGACGGTGATATAATGAAATTAAATGAAGTTTTAGAAGTTTCAATACTTTTAGATTATTATAGAAATTTATTAAGTGACAAACAGAGAGAATATTTAACAAATCATTATGAAGAAGATTTGTCCCTAACTGAGATAGCAAATAATAATAATATCAGCAGACAGGCTGTATATGACAACATCAGAAGAGGGGTAAATCAGTTAAAAGAATATGAGGAAAAGCTAGGATTTCGTGCAAAGGATAAAAAGTTATATACAGAACTCATGGAATTGAAAAAAGATTTTACAATGGAAAGACTAGATAATATAATAAATAAAAGATTTAGTTGAGGTGCGTATGTTAGATAATTTAAGTTCGAGATTCCAGGAGATCTTTAAAAAAGTTAGAGGTCATGGAAAACTAAGTGAAAGTAATATAAAAGATGCTTTAAGAGAAGTAAAAATGTCTTTACTTGAAGCAGACGTTAACTATAAAGTTGTAAAAAACTTTATAAACAGTGTTAGAGAAAAAGCTGTTGGAACAGATGTTCTAAAAGGAATAAATCCAGGACAACAGTTTATAAAAATAGTAAATGATGAGCTAGTTGAGCTATTAGGTGGAACTAACTCAAGACTTACAAAAGGTGTTAAAAATCCTACTGTTATAATGCTTGCAGGATTGCAAGGGGCAGGGAAAACAACTTTTGCAGCAAAACTTGGTAACTACTTAAAGAAACAGGGAGAAAAAGTTTTAATGGTAGCTGGGGACGTCTATAGACCTGCTGCAATAAAACAACTTCAAGTTTTAGGAGAGCAAACTGGAATAGAAGTTTACGCAGAAGAAGAGAATAAAAATGTTGTTGAGATATGTGAACATGGTTTAAATAAAGCAAAAGATATTGGTTCTACATATATGATAATAGATACAGCTGGTAGATTGCATATAGATGAGCAACTTATGCAGGAACTTGATGATGTTAGAAAAAAAGTAAGACCTCAAGAGATTCTATTAGTTGTAGATGCTATGATTGGACAGGATGCTGTAAACCTTGCTGAATCATTTAACAAGGTTTTAAGTATAGATGGTATTGTGCTTACAAAATTTGATGGAGATACAAGAGGTGGAGCTGCACTTTCTATAAAATCAGTAGTTGGTAAACCAATTAAATTTATAGGAGTTGGAGAAAAAATTGATGATTTAGAACTATTCCATCCAGAAAGAGTTGTATCAAGAATTCTTGGAATGGGAGACGTTGTTTCTCTAGTTGAAAAGGCACAAAATGCAATTGATGAAGATGATGCAAAATCATTAGAAGAAAAGATTAGAACACAAAAATTTGATTTAAATGACTTTTTAAAGCAGTTACAGAATATTAAAAAACTTGGATCATTAGGAAGTATTTTAAAACTTATACCAGGCATGGGACAGATTGGTGATTTAGCTCCAGCTGAAAAAGAAATGAAAAAAGTTGAAGCAATAATTCAATCAATGACTCATGAAGAGAGAAAGAAACCAGAAATTCTTAAAGCCAGCAGAAAACAGAGAATTGCTAGTGGAAGTGGAACTCAGGTTTCAGATGTCAACAGGCTTTTAAAGCAATTTGATCAGATGAAAAGTATGATGAAGATGTTCAGTGGTGGAAAAATGCCATCATTCCCTTCATTCCCTGGTGGGTTTAAAGGCGGAAAGGGAAGATTTCCTTTCTAAAATTAAATATAAAAAAATAAAAAAATAAATATATCAAAAGGAGACGTGAATTTATGTTAAAATTAAGATTAACAAGATTAGGAGACACAAAAAGACCTTCTTATAGAGTAGTTGCTATGGAAGCTTTATCAAAAAGAGATGGAAAAGCTGTTGCTTATTTAGGAAACTACTTCCCATTAGAAGATAACAGAGTAGTATTAAAAGAAGAAGAAATCATCAACTTCTTAAAAAATGGAGCTCAACCAACTAGAACAGTAAAATCTATATTAGTAAAAGCTGGAGTATGGGCAAAATTTGAAGAAGCAAAAAGAAAATAGTTAATTGTAATTTAGGGGGCTTTATACATACAGTGTAAGGCCTCTTTTTTTTAATCTTTAGTTAGACAACCTAATAAAGATTTGATATAATATTATGAAGTCCATATTTTATGTGGATTAGAAAATGAAAAAAAGGTGAATTATGGAAAAGATATTTGAACAGGTAGCTAAAGAATTGAATTTAAAATTATCACAAGTAGTCAATACTATGGAACTTTTAGATGGTGGAGCAACTGTTCCTTTTATATCAAGATACAGGAAAGAGGTTACTCAAAACCTGGATGAAGTTGAAATTGGGAATATACTTGAAAAGGTAACTTATCTAAGAAATTTAGACAAGAGAAAAGAAGAGGTATTAAGACTAATTGAAGAGCAGGGAAAACTTACTGAAGAGATTAAAGCTGGAATTGAGAAGGCAACTATTCTTCAAGAGGTTGAGGATATATATTTCCCATATAGAAAAAAGAGAAAGACAAAGGCAGACATTGCAAAAGAGAGAGGATTAGAACCTCTTGCTGACTTTATGATGGTGGCTGAAAATGTTGAAAAAATTAATGAGAAAGCTAAGGAGTTTATCACTGAGGAAGTACCAACTGTAGAAGAAGCAGTAGAAGGTGCAATGCTGATAATAGCACAAAATATCTCTGAAACTCCAGCATATAGAGAGCAAATAAGAGAAATCATGCTGACTAAAGGCATAATTAATACAAAGGAAAGCAAAAAAGCTGGAGAGCTTGATCCTAAAAAGGTATATGGGGATTATTATGACTATAGTGAGCAAATTTCCAAGATTCCATCTCATAGAATCTTAGCAGTAAATAGAGGAGAAAAAGAGGAAGTTTTATCTGTATCTATTACTTTTGAAGAGAATGTAAGAACAAGAATTGAAAACTTGATACTTAAGGATTTTCATAATAAGAACTTAAGAGAGTTTTATACTCCAATTGTAAAAGATGCCTTAGATAGACTTATTCTTCCATCAATTGAGAGAGAGGCTAGAAATATTTTAACTGATAAAGCTGAGCAGGAATCTATAGATGTATTTAAAGAAAATCTTAAAAATCTATTGATGCAGCCACCTTTAAAGGAAAAAAATATTTTAGCACTTGACCCTGGATATAGAACAGGATGTAAAGTTGCAATAATTGATAAAAATGGTTTTTATAAGAAAAATGATGTATTTTTCCTTGTAAGTAACATGCACTCTCCTAAACAGCTTGAAACTGCTGAGAAAAAGATGGTTGAGTATGTAAAAGATTATAATATAGATATTATAGTTATGGGAAATGGTACAGCATCAAGGGAAACAGAGAGCTTTGTAGCTGACGTTATAAGAAAAAACAAACTTAACTGTAAATACCTTATAGCAAGTGAAGCAGGGGCATCTGTATATTCAGCCTCTAAAATTGCAGCTGAAGAGTTTCCAGATCTTGACGTTACTGTAAGAGGAGCTATCTCTATAGGAAGAAGAGTACAGGATCCACTTGCAGAACTTGTAAAAATAGATCCTAAATCAATAGGTGTAGGAATGTATCAGCATGATGTTAACCAAGGACGTCTAGACGAATCACTAGATGCTGTTATAACATATGTTGTAAATAATGTTGGAGCTAATCTTAATACAGCTTCATGGGCACTTCTATCACACATTTCAGGTATTAGAAAGAATGTGGCAAAAAACATAGTTGATTATAGAAAAGAGAATGGAAACTTTAAAAATAGAAAAGAGCTTAAAAAAGTAAAAGGTATAGGGGAAAAAGCTTATGAACAGATGGCTGGATTCCTTGTAATTGTAGACGGGGAAAATGTATTAGATAATACAATTATTCACCCTGAATCATATCATATAGCTGAAGAACTTTTAAAAGAAGCTGGACTTACTGTAGAAGAGTATGGACAGGATCTAAATACAGCTAGAGAAAAATTAAAAGGATTTAATCATTCAAAATTTGCAAAAGAACATGACTATGGTGTTGAAACTGTTAAAGATATATATGAAGCTTTAATTAGAGACAGAAGAGACCCAAGAGACAGTTTTGAAAAACCACTTTTAAAATCAGATATACTTAACATAGAAAATCTACAACCTGGAATGGAAATAGAAGGAACAGTAAGAAATGTTGTAAGATTTGGAGCATTTGTTGATATTGGACTTAAAAATGATGCTTTACTTCATATTTCTGAGATTTCAAATAAATTTATAGATGATCCAAGTAAAGTGTTATCAGTAGGACAGATTATAAAAGTAAGAATTAAAGATATAGATAAAGAAAGGGAAAGAGTAGCATTAACTAAGAAGGAGAAGTAGTGCGATGAAAATAAGTAAAAATTCTCTTCTAGTCAGGATGGTATTTTACAATAATATAGCAATAATAGTTGCATCAATTACAGTTGCTCTATTCTTGACATTTATAGCTTTTCAAAATATAGAGATGAAAGTTATAGATTCAGCAAGGGATAAGATCTCTCTTGTAAATAGAGCCTATAATGGTGAAATATTAAGAGCTAAAGATGATCTTAATAGAATTATTAGAAATATTCCTGAAATAGAAGACAACTCATCTCACAATAAATATACTTACACACAAAGAGCTGACATAATAAAAAATCAATTGGTAAAAATAGATAAAAAACTTTATTCAGAATCAATTGTTTCAATTGTAGATGACGAAGGAAATGTATTGGGAGAGGCAAGTGATGCAAATCATAGTTCTAAAATAGATAAAAGTAATTTTAGAAGAAATCTTTCTAATGCTGACAGTAATATAAAGACAAGCTATTTTTCGAAGGTTGATGATGACATTTATACAAGAATAATAGTAAAATATGGTGTTAACTCTGGAAAAAGACATTATATTCTTTTAACTTTGCCTATGAATCTTCCAATTCTTAAGGAACTTGGAATTTTAGCAGGGTTAAATGAACAGGATAAGATATTCCTTTTAGTTGGTGATAAATATAAATATGGAACTTTTGCTCATATTGATGACGATAGTCTGAATTTGAGAAAAGAGGAAAATCCATTTACTAAAAGAGGATATAACTACCTTTATAAAAAGAGAAAAGTAAATAATGATACCTATTATATTGTCTTAAGTGATTTATATAATTATAATATCGATTATATAGGAAGTATGGGTATTGGAATATACTATGAAAATATAGAGATAATGAAGATAATTGTTTCACTCTCTGTAATTTTTATAGTTCTATTATTTGTAACAATAAGTACAACTATCTCAGCAAAACTTTTCAGTAGACTTTTAGAGCCACTATCAAGAATAGTGGCAGCAGCAGAAGAGGTAAGTAAGGGAAACTATAAGATAAATGTAAAACCTGAAGGTGTAGATGAAATGAGAACTCTCTCTAAGACATTTAACCAGATGGCAGCAGATATAAGAGAAAATCAGCAACAATCTGTAAATAAAAACAGAAAACTTATGGGAACTTTAAAAAGAATCGATGCTATTGAAAAAATACTGATGAGTATTCAAATAGAAGATGATATGAATGTTACCGTAAAAGAGATACTTCATGCTCTTACTTCAGAGATGGGACTTGGTTATAGTAGAGCTATGTATTTTAGATATAGTAGAGAGATAGATACTATGGTAGGGGAACTTTCTGTAGTAAATAATAAAGTTAAAAAGGAAGCTTTTAATAGTGATGATAATACCGGTGGATTTAAGTTCCAGATAGAAGAACTTGATAAACTGATTCATCTGATTAAAATACCTTTTAAAAGTGAAAATCTTATAGCAAAGGCACTTATTGAGAAAAGAATTATATCTTATAATGAAAAAGGGTATAAATATACTCTTGGAAATGATCTTTTTAAGAGTCTTGGAATAAAGAACTTTTTAATAATGCCAATATATAGTGAAGTAAGAAATTATGGATGTATAGTGGTTGACTATTATGGAAAAGATAACATAATAAGCCAGGAAGAGATAGAACTTTTAACTTTACTATTTTTAAATATATCTATCCGTATAAAAAACAAAACTCTTGAAGAAGAAAAAATAGATTATGAAAGAACTGCAACTATTGGTAAATTAGTAGACAGATTTTTCAATGGTAGAGAGCTTTCATTTGAAAAGATGCTTGAATTTATGGAGAGAATGTATGAGTATGATTATAATAATGCATTCTTAAAAATTCAGATTCAGGAGATAAAAAATGAGATAAGTAAATTGAGGCGTGAAAAAGAGATTCTTAATGAGTATGTAACTGTTAAGAAAAATAACCCTCTTGAGATAATAGATATAGAGAAACTTTTTTATGAACTTATAGATGAACTTGAACCTGCTCTTGCAGCAGCAGGAGTAAATATTTCCACATTTATCAACTACAATGGAATGGTACTTGGAAATAGATCAAGACTAAAAAGAGCTTTCTATGAGATTATAAAAAATGCTAAGGAATCATTTGAAGGAAAAGCAGATGACAATAAAAAAATAAATATTATAGTGACAAAAGAAAAAAATATAGATAAAATAAAAATAAATATAATTGACAATGGTAAAGGAATGACACAGGATCAGCTTACAAATATTTTTGAACCATTTGTTGGTTATAATCAAAATGCTCCAGGATTAGGGCTTTCAATAGTATCAAGAATTATAAAAGACCACCATGGAGTAATAAAATATTCGTCAAGATTAAATGAAGGAACAGACGTAAAAATAACTTTAAATATATACAAGGAGGAGATTATATAATGAGTGAAAAGGATTATGGAGCTACCCTTAATCTTCCGAAAACTAGTTTTCAGATGAGGGCAAATCTTCCTAACAAGGAACCAAAAATCATCAAAAAATGGCAAGAAGACAACATCTATGAAAAAGGATTAAACAAAGGAACTAAAAGTTTCATATTGCATGATGGACCACCATATGCAAATGGAAATATACATATAGGACATGCTTTAAATAAGATATTAAAAGATATTATTTTAAAATACAAAAGATTAAACGGATTTAACGCTCCATATGTACCTGGATGGGATACTCACGGGTTACCAATTGAGTTAAAAGTTACAGAAAAGCTTGGAGAAAAAGCTAAAGAGATGGATGCATTACAAATTAGAAAACTTTGTACTGAGTATGCTCTTAAATGGGTAGAAACTCAAAAAGAAGGATTTGTAAGATTAGGAGTACTAGGAGACTGGGATAATCCATATCTAACTTTAAGACCTGAATATGAAGCAAAACAACTTGAAGTATTTGGAGAACTTTATGAAAATGGATATATTTTCAAAGGGTTAAAACCAATTTACTGGTCACCAGTAACAGAAACTGCACTTGCAGAAGCTGAAATTGAATATAAAAATGTAACTTCACCTTCAATCTATGTAAAAATGAAGGGAAATAAAGATTTAATGGAAAAACTTGGAATGAATGAAGAAGTATGGGTTGTAATTTGGACAACAACTCCTTGGACACTTCCTGCAAACGTTGCAATTTCATTAAATCCAAACTTCGAATATGGAGTATATAAAACAGAAAAAGGAAATCTAATTCTATGTAAAGATCTTGCTGAACAAGCATTTAAAGAGATTGGAATAGAAAACTTTGAATTAATAAAAGAGTTTGTAGGATCAGATATTGAAAGAACTACTTATGAGCATCCATTCTTAGAAAGAACTGGAACAATTATTTTAGGAACTCACGTAACTGCTGATGCAGGTACAGGTTGTGTACATACAGCTCCTGGACATGGACAAGATGACTATGTAGTTGGAACTAGATATGGAATGCCAGTTATCTCTCCTATCAACAATAAAGGGGTATTAACTGAAGAAGCAGGACAATTTGCTGGTATGTTCTACTTAAAAGCTAACAAGGCTATAGTAGCTCATTTAACAGAAACTGAACACCTATTAAAACTTAAAGAAATTACTCACTCATATCCTCATGACTGGAGATCTAAAACTCCAGTAATCTTCAGAGCTACTGAACAATGGTTCGTAAAAGCAGAAGGATCAGATTTAAGAGATAGAGCATTAAAAGCATTAGACAACGTAGAATTTATTCCAGCTTGGGGTAGAAATAGAATAGGATCTATGCTAGAAACAAGACCTGACTGGTGTATCTCAAGACAGAGAGTATGGGGAGTACCAATTCCTGTGTTCTATAACGAAGAAACTGGAAAAGAAATCTTTAATAAAGAAATATTAGCAAGAGTAATTGAATTTGTTAAAAAAGAAGGATCAGCTGCATGGCTAACTCACACTCCTGAAGAATTAATAGGAGAAGAACTTCTTGAAAAATTAAACCTTAAAGGTGCAACTTTAAGAAAAGAAACAAATATTATGGACGTTTGGTTTGATTCTGGAGTTTCTCATAGAGCAGTACTTGAAACAAGAGGAAATCTATTACATAGACCAGCAGATCTATACTTAGAAGGATCAGATCAACACAGAGGATGGTTCCAAACATCACTTTTAACATCAATTGGTTCTACTCATGATGCTCCATATAAGAGAATTTTAACACATGGATTTGTAAACGATGGTGAAGGTAAGAAAATGTCTAAATCACTTGGAAACGTTGTAGTTCCTGCTGATGTAATAAAAGTATATGGTGCAGATATTCTTAGATTATGGTGTGCATCAGTAGACTACAGAGAAGACGTTAAGATTTCTGATAATATCTTAAAACAAATGGCTGAAGCTTATAGAAGAGTAAGAAATACAGCTAGATATATTTTAGGAAATAGTAATGACTTTGATCCAGCTTTAGATAAAGTTGATTATAAAGAACTTCATGAAATTGATAAATGGGCATTAAATAAACTTGAAGTATTAAAGAGAAAAGTTACAGAAAATTATGATAAATTTGAATTCTATAATCTTTTCCAAGATATTCACTATTTTGCAGGTGTTGACATGTCTGCATTCTATCTAGATATTATTAAAGATAGATTATATACAGAAGGAACAAACTCACTTGCTAGAAGATCTGCACAAACTGTTATGACTGAGATTTTAGTAACATTAACTAAGATGATTGCTCCAATTCTTTCATTTACAGCTGAAGAAATCTGGGGAACACTTCCAGAAGCATTAAAAGATGCAGAATCTGTATTATTAACTAACTGGTATGAAAATAATGACCAATACTTAAATCCAGAACTAGATAAAAAATGGACAGAAATCATAAAAGTTAGAAAAGAAGCTAACAAAGTTTTAGAAAAAGCTAGACAAGGTCAAGACAGAATTATTGGAAACTCATTAGATGCAAAAGTACTTTTACATTCTGATGATGAAAAATTACAAGAATTCTTAAAAGCAAATAGAGAAAGAATCGAAATGGCTCTAATAGTTTCTCAACTAGAGATAGTAGATACTATTGATGATACTTTTGTAAAAGGAGAAGAAGTTCCTGAACTATTTACAAAAGTAATGCATGCAGATGGAGAAAAATGCGAAAGATGCTGGAAATACTCTACTGAAATTGGAAAAGATGCAGATCATCCAACTCTTTGTCCAAGATGTGCAAGTGTACTAAAGAATAACTAGGAGATTTTGATGATATATATAGTTTTAATCTTGATATTAGTTGGTGCAGACCAGCTATCGAAATACCTTATAGACACAACAATGTTTGAAGGAGAGACATTACCTTTTATCACTAATTTTTTTCATATTACCTATGTTAAAAATAGAGGTATTGCCTTTGGATTGTTTCAAGGAAAACTAGATATAATAGGCATAGCTACAATTATAGCAATTGTAGCTATAGCTTATTACCTTTACAAGGAAAGAAATAAGCTCTCTTTAGTTGAAAAGATGGGATTTATTTATATTCTTGCAGGGGCAATAGGAAATATGATAGATAGAGTATTTAGAGGCTATGTAATCGATATGATAGATTTCAGAGGTATATGGTCTTATATATTCAATCTAGCAGATGTATGGATAAATATAGGAGTAATATTTATAATATTAGATCAACTATTCCGTAAAAATAGGAAAAAAAACGAGGAGGATAAGTAATGACTTTTCAAGAGATAATTTTTGCTCTTCAAAAATATTGGAGTTCTAAGGGATGCGTACTTGGAAATCCATATGATATAGAGAAAGGAGCTGGAACATTCAACCCAAATACATTTTTGATGTCATTGGGACCTGAACCTTGGAGCGTAGCATATGTTGAACCTTCAAGAAGACCAAAAGATGGTAGATATGGAGAAAACCCTAACAGAGTTTACCAACACCACCAATTTCAGGTTATAATGAAACCATCTCCATTAAATATTCAAGAACTATATCTAGAAAGTTTAAGAGTATTAGGAATTGAACCTGAAAAACACGATATTAGATTTGTTGAAGACGACTGGGAATCTCCAACTTTAGGAGCTTGGGGACTTGGTTGGGAAGTATGGCTTGATGGAATGGAAGTAACTCAGTTTACATATTTCCAACAAGTTGGAGGATTAGAATTAGATCCTATCCCTGTAGAAATTACTTATGGGCTTGAAAGAATAGCTCTATATATTCAAAACAAAGAAAACATTTATGATTTAGAATGGGCACCAGGTGTTAAATATGGAGATATGAGATTCCAATTTGAATATGAAAACTCAAAATACTCTTTTGAATTAGCAGATTTGGAAAAACATTTTAAATGGTTTGATGAATATGAAAAAGAAGCTACTAGAATATTAGATGAAGGTCTTGTATTACCAGCTTATGACTATGTTTTAAAATGTTCACATGTATTCAATGTATTAGACTCAAGAGGTGCTATATCTACTACTGAGAGAATGGCATATATTTTAAGAGTAAGAAACTTAGCAAGAAGATGTGCTGAAGTTTATGTACAAAATAGAAAGGATTTAGGTTACCCTCTATTAAAGAAAAAATAAAATTTAATTTGTAAGAGAGTATCATAAAGAGGAGGAAAAACATTGAGATTACTATTTGAAATAGGTATGGAAGAATTGCCTGCAAGATTTTTGAAACAGGCTTTAAATGATTTAAAATCAAATTTGGAAACAAAATTTAAAAATGAAAGAATAACATTTGACACTATAAAAACATATGGAACTCCTAGAAGACTTGTACTTGATGTGCACAATCTAGCTGAAATGCAGGAAGATCTTGATATAGTTAATATGGGACCTGCTAAAAATGTTGCTTATGTAAATGGAGAGTTATCAAGAGCTGGGCTTGGATTTGCAAAATCACAAAATGTAGATCCTACTCAATTAGAAATTGTTACAACTCCAAAAGGTGAATATATTGCTGCAAGAAAATTTATGAAAGGAAAACCTACTAAAGATCTTTTACCAGAAATTTTAAGAAACTTAGTATTAGAATTAAACTTTCCAAAATCTATGAAATGGTCTGACAAAAAATTAAGATTTGCAAGACCTGTTAAATGGTTTATGGCTATTTGTGATTCTGAAGTTGTTCCATTTGAAATAGAAGGAATAGTAAGTGGAAATAAATCAAGAGGACATAGATTCTTTGGTAAAGAATTTGAAGTAAGTTCACCTGAAGATTACTTTAAGAAAATAAGAGAAAACAATGTAATTATAGATATTGACGAAAGAAAAGATATGATTACAAGACTTATAAAAGAAACTTGTGTTGAAGAGGGAGAACAAGTATTAATAGAACCAGCATTACTTGATGAGGTTACTAATCTTATTGAATACCCTTGTCCAATAGTTGGAAGCTTTAATGCAGATTTCCTAGAAGTACCACAAGATGTATTGATTATATCAATGGAAGTTCACCAAAGATATTTCCCAATTTTAGATACTAATGGAAAATTATTACCTAAATTTGTTGTTGTAAGAAATGGTATTGAAGTATCTGATTATGTAAGAAAAGGAAATGAAAAAGTTCTATCTGCTAGACTTGCAGATGCTAGATTCTTCTATCAGGAAGACTTAAAACATCCATTAGCTGACAACGTTGAAAAATTAAAAACTGTTGTATTCCAAAAAGATCTTGGAACTATCTATCAAAAAATAGAAAGAAGTAGCAAAGTTGCTGAATACTTAGTAACTTCTTTAGGATGTGAAGATAGAAAAGAAGATGTACTAAGAACTGTATATCTTGCAAAAGCAGACCTTGTATCTAATATGATTGGAGAAAAGGAATTTACAAAACTTCAAGGATTTATGGGAGCAGATTATGCACTTAAATCTGGAGAAAATGAAAGAGTATCACTTGGAATAAAAGAACACTACTATCCAAGATTCCAAGGAGATATGCTACCTACACAAATGGAAGGTATCATAGCTGGAATTGCTGATAGAATCGATACATTAGTCGGATGTTTTGGTGTAGGAGTTATTCCTAGTGGATCAAAAGACCCATTTGCACTTAGAAGAGCAGCTTTAGGAATAGTAAATGTAATAATTAATTCAAAATTAAATATCTCTATTGCATCTTTAGTTGAAAAATCACTTGAAACTTTAGAAGAAGATGGAGTATTAAAAAGAGATAGAGCAGAAGTTAAAGCTGAAGTTCTTGAATTCTTTAAACAAAGAGCTATCAATGTATTTGGAGATATGAAATACAGAAAAGATATCATAGTTGCAGTACTTGATAAAGATTGTGATAATCTAATTGAAGCTCAGGAAAAGATAACTACTCTTGAAAAATTTGCAAAAGAACCTGCATTTGGAGAGTTATTACCAGTTCTAAAAAGAGTTGGAAACATTTCAAAAGATCACAAGGATGTTATTATAAATCCTGAACTATTTGTAGAGGATGTAGAAAAAGAACTTTATAACTTCTCAATAGATTTAAGTAATAAAGTTACTGAAGATATTGTTGCTAAAAACTATGACAAATATCTTGCTGATATTACAGAAGGAAAAGATATTATCAATAACTACTTTGATAAAGTAAAAGTTATGGATGATAATGAAGCTATAAAGAATAACAGATTGTCTCAATTAAGATTTTTAACAGAAATTTTTACTAAAATGGCTGATTTAAATCAAATAGATGAGAAATAATAGAATAAATAAAATAAATCCTCCTCACTCAACTGGGGGGGATTTATAATAAGGAGTAAAATAAATGGATTTAAAAAAAATAGAAAAATCTTTTGAGAGTATATTAGAAGCTATTGGTGAAGATAAAAATAGAGAGGGTTTAACAAGTACTCCAGAAAGAGTGGCACAGAGCTACAGTGAATTTTTTTCAGGCATAGAGATGGATCCTAAAGAGGTCCTTAGAAAGACTATTCCTACAGATAAAAAGGATATAGTTATGGAGAAGAACATTGATTTCTATTCAATGTGTGAACACCATTTCTTGCCTTTTTTTGGAACTGTGGACATTGCCTATATACCAAATGGAAAGATAATTGGATTTGGAAATATAATAAGTGCGTTAGAAATATTAGCAAAAAGACCGCAACTTCAGGAAAGATTAGGAAGTCAATTAGCAGATGCAATTTATGAGAGTTTGCAATGTGAAGGGGTAATGATTATAATGAAAGCTAAGCACCTTTGCATGACAATGAGAGGAAGCAAAAAAGAAAATAGTGAGATTATAACTATGGCATGTCGTGGAGTATATGAAAATGATGCTATAAGAAGAATGGAAGTAATAAACTTATTGAAGTAGTGGTGATATTATGGATAAAATTTATATTAATAATTTAGAATTTATAGGGTATCACGGTGTTTTTGAAGAGGAAAAAGTTTTAGGTCAAAAATTTTTAGTTTCTTTGGAAATGGAGCTTGATACAAGAGTTGCTGGAAAAACTGGTGATTTGACTAAATCAGTCCATTATGGACTAGTTGCAAAGGATGTTGAAAAAATATTTTTAACAAAAAGAGAAAATCTTTTAGAAAGTTGTGCAGAAAATATTGCAGAAATGGTTTTAAAGAACTATAATCTAGTAAAGAGTGTAAAAGTTACAGTAAAAAAACCATGGGCACCTTTGCAGATGCATTTTGAAAATGTTGCAGTGGAAATAACTAGAAAAAGACATAAGGTATATCTTTCACTAGGTACAAATATGGGTGATAAAAAGAAAAACCTTGAAACTGCAATAGAAAGAATTAATAACATTGAAAATACAAAGGTCACTAAGTCAAGTAAGATACTTGAAACAAAGCCTTTTGGATATACAGAGCAGGATGATTTCTTAAATGCCTGTCTGGAAGTTGAAACACTTTTAGAAGGACAGGAATTTTTAGATAAAATCCTGAAAATAGAATTGGAAATGGGTAGAGTCAGAGAGTTTAAATGGGGACCTCGTATTATTGATATTGATATATTATTTTTTGATAGAGAGATAATAGAGGAAGATAATCTAGCTGTACCACATCCTTGGATATGTGAGAGAGAGTTTGTTCTTGAACCACTATCTGAAATTGCTCCAAACCTGATTCATCCATTAGAAAGAAAAACAATCTCTATGCTCTATAGAGAACTGATACAAAATAAATAAGAAAGACTGAGGGAAGAGCTATGGAAATAAGAAAGATTGAAGGAGTAGAACTGAACAAAGGTCTTAAGCTTGCATGGGAAGAGTTTCTAGAGTGTGAGGCTTTTGACTACAATAGAAATGGAGTTGAAGAATTTAGAAGATTTTTAGACAATAAGAATCTATTTAAAATTTTTGAAACTTATGGAGCCTATGAAAAAAATGAATTAGTAGGAATAATTTCTATTCAAGATCAGCAACATATCTGTCTTTTTTTCGTAAAAAAAGATAATCAGAAAACTGGAGTTGGAAAAGCACTTTTTGAGTATGTAATGAAAAAATCAAAAGAGAAAGAGATAACTATAAACTCAGCTTTAAGTGCTGTAAAAGTATTAAAAAAACTTGGATTTTCAATAACAGATACAGAACAGCATGTAAATGATATTAAATTTATACCAATGGCATTTAATAAAGAGAAGAAACTTGTGCAGATTTTAAAATGTAGAGATAAAAAAATAGAGCTTGGAAAAAGAACTCTTATAATGGGGATACTCAATGTTACTCCTGATTCTTTTTCAGATGGAGGAGAACATAATGATGTTTCTGAGGCTGTAAAACATGCTAAAAAGATGTTAGAAGAGGGAGCTGACATAATTGATATAGGTGGAGAGTCAACTCGTCCTGGGCATGAACAGATAAGCGAAGGAGAGGAAATCTCAAGAGTAGTTCCAGTAATTAAAGAAGTTGCAAAATTAGGAGCTGTAATCTCAATAGATACATATAAATATAAAGTGGCAAAGGCTGCATTTGAGGCTGGAGCTCATATTTTAAATGATATATGGGGTCTTCAGTATGATGATGGTGAAATGGCTAAACTGGTAAAACAATATAATGTTCCTGTTATAGCTATGCACAATCAGAATACTAAAGAGTATAAAGAGGATATAATTCTTGCTATGAAAAAATTCTTCCAGAAAACATTTGATATAGCTTATAGGTATGGAATTGATAAAGAGAGTATTATACTTGATCCAGGAATAGGTTTTGGTAAAGGGATAGATGAGAATTTAGAAGTACTATCAAGACTTCATGAATTAAGAGGGTTAGGAAGAATTCTTGTGGGATGTTCAAGAAAAAGATTTATAGGTACCATTCTAAATGATATACCACCTCATGAGAGGGCAATTGGAACAGTTGCAACTACTGTGTGCAGTATTGAACGTGGAGCGGACATAGTAAGAGTACACGATGTTTTAGCAAATAAGCAAGCAGCTTTAGTTGCTGATAAAATTATAAGAAGTTAATAGACAAAGAGAAAAAAATAGTGTATAATTATGGTATAAATTAAAATGTGTAGGAGGTACAAAAATGGCAATATTACATATTACTAAGGAAAGTTTTGAAAAAGAAGTATTACAATCTAAAGAGCCAGTATTAGTTGATTTCTGGGCTTCATGGTGTGGACCTTGTAAAGCATTAGGACCTATCTTAGAAGAGGTAGAAGCTGAGCTTGCTGGAACTGTTAAAGTAGCAAAGATAAACATTGATGAAGAAGAAGCATTAGCAACTGAGTACAGAGTTATGAGCATTCCTACTCTATTATTATTTAAAGATGGGAAAGTAGTTAATAAATCAGTTGGATTAGCTCCAAAAGATGAAGTTTTAAAATTTGCAAGATCATAGAATAAAATAAAAAGGTGCGCG
>NZ_JADRHM010000055.1 GCF_018205345.1 Fusobacterium sp. DD2 | reverse complement strand
GAAAGCAAAAGAAGCTAAAGCAGCTAAATAGTAGAAAAACGACTGAAAAAGTTGTATAATATGAGCTGGCTATGGATAATAGCCAGCTTTTTTAAATAAAGTGGAGATTAAATATAAGAGCGCCTGAGCTTATTAAGCTGACGAGGACTGGAGTTTATCGAAATTTCGGCGGATACTTCAGAAGGTGGTTACAGCCATTGCCAACAAAACTTTAGGGTAACCCAAAGGACAAAAAGGCAGTAAGTAACAATCTCCTAGGACATTAAAAATTACATAGGAGGAAGCATTATGTGTGGAATTATTGGTTACGTTGGTATGAAAAATGAAGCTATGGAGGTAATTCTTGAAGGACTTGAAAAGCTTGAATACAGAGGATATGACTCTGCTGGAGTAGCTTTGATGGAGAATGGAAAGATATTTATCGAGAAAAAAAGTGGTAAATTAGCGAACCTTAAAAAAGCTTTAGAAGGTAAAAAGGATATCTCAACACTTGGGATAGGACACACTAGATGGGCAACACATGGAAACCCAACTGATGAAAACTCTCATCCCCATTTCAGTCAGGATAGAAAGGTTGCTATTGTACATAATGGTATAATAGAAAACTATATTGATCTTAGAAATTCCCTTGAACAGGAAGGTGTATCTTTTGCATCACAAACTGATAGTGAGGTAGTAGCTCATCTTTTCTCAAAATATTACAATGGAGATATGATTGAGACTTTGAAAAAAGTAAAATCTGTTTTAAGAGGAAGTTATGCTTTGGGAATAATAGATGTAGAGGAACCTGATAGACTTGTTTGTACAAGAAAAGAGAGTCCACTTATTATAGGTCTTGGAAAGAATAAGAATTTTATAGCATCAGATGTACCAGCTATATTGAAGCACACAAGAGATGTCATCTTTTTAGATAATGGAGAGATGGCACTTTTAGAAAAAGATAAAGTAACTGTATTTGACCAGGATGGAAATGAAATAAAAAAAGAGATACAAAGAGTGGAATGGGACAGCGAGCAGGCAAATAAAAAAGGTTACCCACACTTTATGCTAAAAGAGATTCATGAACAACCAGAAGTGGTAAAAAGAACTCTTGAGAGATATACGAAGAATGAAGATATCTATTTTGGAGAGGAATTTGAAAAAGTTGACTTTTCAAAAATAGATAATATTGTAATTGTAGCTTGTGGAACTGCATATCATGCTGGGTTACAGGGAGCTTACTTTCTTAAAAAAATGGCTGGAATTAGAGCTGATGTAGATGTTGCTTCAGAGTTTAGATATTCTGATCCATTTATAAATGACAAAACCCTTGCAATATTTGTAAGTCAATCTGGAGAGACACTTGATACATTGATGGCTATGAAACTTGCAAAAGAACGTGGAGCTATAACTCTTGCTCTTACAAATGTATTAGGGTCAACTATTTCAAGAGAGGCAGATATAGTTTTATATACTATGGCAGGTCCAGAGATATCAGTAGCATCAACTAAAGCTTATATGGCTCAAGTGGTACTTATGTATATTTTTGCTACTTACATGGGAAGAAAAAATGGAAAAATAGATGATGAAAAGTATCTTGAATATATTAAGACAATATCAGATTTTTCTGATAAAATAGAGATAGCTCTTTCAGACAAAGAGACATTACGTCAGTTGGCAAAAAAAGTCAACAGATGTAGAAATGGTTTCTATATAGGAAGAGGAATAGATGAAAAAATCGCTAGAGAAGGTTCACTAAAGATGAAAGAGGTAACATATATTCATACTGAAGCAATTGCAGCAGGAGAATTAAAACATGGTACAATTGCTCTTATAGAACCTGGAACTTTAGTGGTAGCAGTTGTTACACAGGAAGATATGGTTGAAAAAATCGTGTCAAATATAAAAGAGATAAAAGCCAGAGGAGGCTATGTAATAGCTATAACAGAAAAGGAATATTCACAGGTATTAGAAGTTGCAGATGATGCAGTATTTGTTGATAATACAAGCAGAATTTTAGCACCTTTACTTACAGTGGTACCTTTACAGCTGCTAGCATACTATACAGCAGTTGAGAAGGGACTTGATGTAGATAAACCTAGAAACCTGGCTAAATCAGTAACAGTTGAATAAAAGGGGTGATATATTTGAAAATAGCGGAAAGATTAGCAAAACTTAGAGAGCTTATGAATGAAAGAGGAATAGATTTTTATATAATCCCTTCTTCTGATTATCATCAAAGTGAGTATGTTGGGGAACATTTTAAATGCAGAGAGTGGATATCAGGATTTACAGGTTCTGCAGGAACAGTAGTTGTAACACAGGATATGGCAGGACTTTGGACTGATGGAAGATATTTTATCCAGGCTGCAAAACAGATTGAGGGAACAGGTATTACCCTTTTTAAAATGAGAGAACCTGGTGTACCAACTTATGCTGAATTTATAGGAGACAAAATAAAAAAAGGTCAATGTGTTGGATTTGACGGAAGAGTACTTTCTGTTGAACAGGTAGGAGAGCTTAAATCAAAGTTCAAATTTGATGATATTAAAATCAACTGTGATTATGATTTAATAGGTGAGCTTTGGGAAGATAGACCTGCACTTGCAAGCAGTACAGCTTTTGTTTTAGATACAAAATACTGTGGTGAAGAAACAAAATCAAAACTTGCTAGAATAAGAGAGATTCTTGTAAAAGAAAATTGTGATATGAATGTTGTGTCATCACTTGATGATATTGCATGGATATTCAATTTAAGAGGAAATGATGTAAAATGCAATCCTGTTAATCTTGCTTATGCAACAATTACAGCAGACAGGGCTATACTTTATATAAATGAGAAAAAACTTGATGAGAAAGTTGAAAAATATCTATTTAACAACTGGATTGAGGTAAGAGATTATGATGAGATATTTGAAGATATGGAACTTATTTCAAATTCAGATGTTCTTATGATGGATTTCCATAAGATTAATTATAAAGTATTTAGCAGCTTGAAAAAAAGTGTAAAAGTTGTAAATAGAAAAAATCCAAGTACTTTAATGAAGGCTTGTAAAAATGACGTAGAGCTTGACAACTTGAGAAACTGTCACCTAAGAGACGCTGTTGCAGTTACAAAATTTATGTATTGGCTAAAAAATACAATAGGAAAAGAAAAAATAACTGAGATATCAGCTTCAGATGTTCTGGAAGGCTTTAGAAAGGCTCAAAAACTTTATATAGAACCTAGCTTTGATACAATTAGTGCTTATGGAGCAAATGCTGCTATGATGCATTATAAAGCTACTAAAGAAAGTGATACAGAATTAAAACCAGAAGGACTTTTACTAGTTGATTCTGGTGGACAATATTATGATGGTACTACTGATATTACAAGAACATATGTTTTAGGAAAATGTGATGAAAAGATAAAAAGGCATTTTACTCTCACTTTAAAAGGGATGATAAAACTTTCAAAGGTTAAATTTTTACATGGTGTAACTGGAACAAACCTTGATATTTTAGCAAGACAATCTCTTTGGGAAGAGGGAATTGACTATAAATGTGGAACTGGACATGGAGTTGGATTCTTATTAAATGTTCATGAAGGACCTCAGGGAATAAGAGTACAGTATAATCCACAAGTTCTTGAAGAGGGAATGAATGTTACTAATGAACCTGGAGTATATATAGAGGGTTCACATGGAATAAGACTTGAAAATGAGCTTATTGTAAGAAAAGATGAGGCTACAGAGTTTGGTCAGTTTATGAGATTTGAAATTATGACTTATGTGCCATTGGATTTAGATGGAGTTATACCAGAGCTTTTATCATGTGATGAAAAAGAATGGTTGAATAACTATCACAAAATGGTATTTGACAAAGTATCACCTTATCTTGAAGAGAAAGAAAAAGAATGGCTTAAAAAATATACAAAAGAGATATAAAAATAAGAGGCTGTTGCAAATTTGTAAAAGATAAAATTCTCTAAGCTAGAAATTTTTTCTATTTATTTTGCTTACAGAAAGAAAATTTGAAACTCACTGCGTTCAAACAGTCAAATTTTCAGTATTCTGTTTCGCTGCATAAATTACGAAATAATTTCTAATGCCAGGAATTTTATTTTTACAGTTTTATAAGTGCAACAGTCTCTTTATTATTTTTATTATCTTTTGTTATCTTTTATTATCTGTTAAAAACTTATCAATAGATGCTTTCATCTCATCTAAAACTCTAAATCTATTATTGTACATAGATCTTTTTTTACTAGGGACATCTTCAATATTTTTTCTCTCTATCTCTTGGGGAAGAGACCACATAACTCCTTCTTTATGCCCATTTAAGCTCTCCCAGAAGTCGTCGTAATCTGCATTGATAGTTCTGTATTTTTTAAACTTATATCTTGCTGAGAGATAGATATGACTTTCATTTCCAACAGCAATTTTTTCACATTGTGGAAATAAATCATAAAGTGCTTCAATAAGAAGTTTTTTAGGAAATGTTCCATATAAACTTTTAGTAGCTGTTTTTATAATCTCAGGATCTTCACCTTTTTCAAGACCTTGAAGACCACCAATTATAATCTTATTACCTTTCATTGCAAAGGTCATCTTAGCAAGCATCTTACTATCACTGTTATAGCAAGTAAGATTAAATTCTCCCTCTTTTTCAAAGTTAGTATAAAGATTTAAAACAATAGAAAAACTATCTTCATTTTTTCCAATAACATCACATATCTTCATCTCACCATTTTTATAAAGAGTCTCTAAAGTTGCATCGTTGAAAAAATTATCCAGAAACTTATATGAAGAGATAATAATATCTACCTTATCATGAATTTTTAAAAAATTTGTAATATAAGGTCTGTGAATCTTGCTACATAAAGCTGGATATCTGTATACCTCATTTTTTAAAAATCTGTGAGTCATAAGAAAATCAGCTATTTTCTTAGAATGGTTAAAAAATAGAATATTTCTTCCAATAAATTTTATCTTCTTTTTAAATGTGTTAATCTGTCCCTTTGACGTACCATTTTTCATAACAGAATTATAAAAACTAATCTCTTTTCTCAAATAAATCACCAAACCTTTATATTCTGTTATATATTATATGGGATAAAATAGATTATGTAAATGATTAACTTAATATTTCTATTTAATATTCATATGTCCTGCAATTACAACTTTTTGAACTTCTGAAGTTCCCTCATAGATCTCTGTTATTTTAGCATCTCTCATCATTCTTTCAACTGGGAATTTTTTAGAATATCCATTTCCACCAAATAACTGAACAGCTTTAGTAGTAGTTTCCATAGCTACTTCAGAAGCAAATAATTTAGCCATTGATGCCATATATCCATAATCTTCATTGGCATCTTTTGCATTTGCAGCTCTTTGTACCATAAGTCTTGCTGCATCTATCTTAGTTTGAAGATCAGCTATTGTAAATTGGATGTTTTGGTGATGAGATATTGGTTGTCCCATTTGCATTCTTGACTTTACATAATCAATTGCTGCATCTAGTGCACCTTGAGCGATACCAACAGCTTGAGCAGCTACACCTATTCTACCACCATTAAGTGTAGTCATAGCTACTTTAAGTCCTTCACCTACATTACCAAGGATGTTTTCTTCTGGGATAATACAGTTGTTAAAATGAAGTTCAGCTGTTGAAGAACCTCTTACTCCCATTTTATCTTCAGCTTCTCCTACTGAAAATCCTTCAGTTCCTTTTTCAAGAATAAATGCTGTTAGAGTATTTTTTTCAAAATCTGTTTTAGCAAATACAACAAAAATTTCTGCTTCGTGAGAGTTTGTAATAAGAACTTTTTTACCATTTAAAATATAGTTTTTTCCCTCTTTAATTGCTGTTGTTCTAGTACCTGCTTCAGCTTCTGTCCAACCAAAAGCTCCGATTTTTTTACCTGTAGCAAGTGGAACAAGGTATTTTTCTTTTTGAGATTCATTTCCATAAGTTGCAATTGGCCAGGCACATAGAGATGTGTGAGCTGACATAATTACACCAGTTGAGGCACATACTTTTGATAGCTCCTCTACTGCAGCTGCATATGTTTCATTATTCATTCCCAATCCACCATATTTTTTATCAAATGGGATACCCATAATTCCTTCATGAGCAAGTTTTTCAATTACCTCTTTTGGAAAACGTGCCTCTTTATCAGTTTGAGCTGCCATAGGTGCGACATCTTTTTTAGCTATTTGTGATACTTTGTCTAAAAATAACTTTTGTTCCTCAGAAAATTTAAAATTCATAATATGCCTCCTATTAGATATTTATTAATATTTATTTTTTTCATGTTGATTTTATCACGAAAATAGCATAAAATAAAATTATATATTATTATATGTGTATAATAATAAATTATAGCTATGAAAGGGGAAGGATAATGCTTGATTTTAGAGTAAATACCTTTATAGAACTGTGCAAAACAAGGAATTATACCAAGACTGCTGAGAATTTACACATGACTCAGCCAGCAGTAACACAGCATATAAAACATCTTGAAGAGTTCTATCAGTGTAAGCTTTTTAACTATAATAAAAAAGTACTTACAATGACTGAGCAGGGCAAGATTTTATATAAATATCTTCTGACTTTGAGTTCTGATTCAAAAAAAATTCAGGAAGAGATCACAGAATTAGGTTATGTAAAAAGAACACTGCACTTTGGAGCTACTCTTACAATTGGTGAATATGCAATGCCAAAGATAATGGAAAAGCTCTCCATAGATTATCCAGATGTAAATATTAATTTTATGATAAGGGATACTAGAGAACTTTTGGAAGAATTAAAAAATGGCAATATTGAATTTGCTCTTATAGAGGGATTTTTTGAGAAAACTGATTATGAGTCCATAGTTTTTGCAAAGGAAACTTTTGTTGGAGTGTGTTCAGTTGATAATCCCATTGCTCAGAAGAAATGTTCCTTTGAAGATCTTTTAAGTGAAAGGCTTATTCTTCGTGAAGCTGGTTCTGGAAGCAGGGATATATTTGAAAAGATCTTGTATGAAAATAATCTGTCCATAAGCAATTTTAAAAAGAAATATGAGATAGAGAATATAAATGTTATAAAAGAGCTTGTAAAAAAAGATGTAGGAATCTCATTTTTATATAAAAAAGCTATTGAAGACGACCTTAAAGCTGGACAGCTAGCAGTTATTGATGTGAAAAACAGTGAAGAGGAGAGGGAGTTTAACTTTGTTTTTATGAAAAATAGCTTTCATAAAAAAGAATATAAACAGTGGTTTAATATAATGAAAAAAATATATAATACGTACTTGAAATGATGGAGGTGCTATGGAATATAAAATTTTAACTTGTGGAATTTTACTTATAATAAGTCTTCTGTCAATAAGACTTTCTAAAAAGGTACAAGTTCCATTATTGATAATGTTTTTGTTTATTGGTATGTTAGCAGGGTCAGAGGGAATAGGTGGAATATATTTTGATGATGCTGCAATTACCCAGAATATGGGAAACTTTGCATTGTTATTTATACTATTTTCTGGTGCCTTGGAGACTAAAAGAGAGGATGTAAAGGCAGCTTTATATCCAAGTGGAATTCTTGCAACAGTTGGGGTATTTCTAACTGCCATGTTTGCAGGAATATTTACATATTTTCTAACTAATTTCAGTCTTGTAGAAGCATTTTTATTTGGTGCTATTGTTTCATCAACAGATGCTGCAGCAGTAATATCAATGCTTGGAGATTCTGACTTAAAAAAGAGAATAAAAAGTGTTATAGAGATAGAGTCTGGAAGTAATGACCCTATGGCATATGCTTTGATACTTTTTATTATGTCTATGGTAAAAGCGGATGGAATGTCTGTTTTAGGTGGAGTTATATTTTTAATAAGACAGTTAGTTGTAGGTGCTGCATTTGGAGTGGCTTTTGGTAAACTTACACTTCCAGTAGGAAAACTTCTTAAGATAGAAAGGGAGGAATTTCTTACTATACATATGATAGCTATGCTCTTTATCTGTTTTTCTGTAACTAATATTTTAAAAGGAAATGGATTTTTAGCTATCTATCTAATGGGAATATTTATAGGAAATGAGAGATTCAGTTTCAGATTGAACACTCTTAGAAATATGAGAGTAATCTCTTGGCTTATGCAGATAACAATGTTTATATTGTTGGGATTACTGGTGTTCCCTACTCAGCTTGTAAAATTTATGCTTACAGGTAGTATACTTGCTATCTTAATAACAATTGTTTCAAGAATGGCTGTTGTATTTTTACTTTTAAGTAAATTCAGATACTCTGTAAAAGAGAAGTTTTTTATGGGGTGGGCAGGTCTTAAAGGAGCTGTACCTATTATATTTTCAACAATGGCAATTACAGAGGGAATAGAAAATTCTCAATCTATGTTTAATCTGGTTTTCTATATAGTTGTGTTTTCTGTTTTAATTCAGGGAATGACATTAAAACCACTTGCTAAGATGTTAAAACTTGTAGATAAATCAAATGATAATGAGGCTACTGAGATAGATATTGAAGAGCTGGAAGAGCTTTCAATTAAAAAACTTTATGTGGATAAAGAGTCAGATTATGTAGATAAGAGTATAAAAGAGATATCTTTCCCTAGAAGTATGCATATTATTGCAATAAGAAGAGGGGATAAGGATATTATTCCAAATGGAGATGTTGTTTTAAGAGCAGGAGATAAACTTCTGATGTCTGGACTATAATGGTGAAATTATAGAGAAAAATTTAACAAATAAGAGGCTGTTGCAATTCTAAAACCTTTTTTAGAATTTGTAACAGCCTCGTTTAATATATTTTATTATCTGTTTTTAAAACTTAGAACTGAACTGTTTTTTAACCCATTCATAAACTTGTTTTTCTGAGATATTATTATCCAGCATATATACTAAGAACATAGCCAAAACACCAGAGAAAAATTCAGTGTCAAAATTTACTTTACCAAAAGTTTCAATAAATAACATAGTTACTGCAAATGTAGTTCTTTTATTTCCATCTGAAAAGCAGTGACCTTTATTCAGGTGATATATTGTATATGCAACTCCTTCTTCAAAAGATTCGCATAGAAGTTCTGTAGAAAAAGGTTTATAGGAGAATATAGAGTTACAGTAATTTATTAATGTTCCCTCATTTATTACAGAAAACTCTCTTTTTGCAGCCTGTCTTGAATCATTTACAATAGTTTTATTTAAACTGATAATCATATCATAAAGCAATTTAGCGTCATTATTAATAAAATTAGACATGGCAATCACTTATCCTGAAGATATTTCATAGCTGTAATATTTTTATCTATTATTTTTTAGCTATGTTTTCACATTTGATTTTATTATCTTCTGAAGAAGCTTCAGTAAAATTATGTTGAATTTTAAAAGAACTTATAAACTTTTCACCAAAGGATGTTTTGTTCATATATACCTCCCTTATAATCTGAATAATAAATCATAGTAAGTTGGAATAGGCCACACTGTTTTATCTATCAGGATTTCAAGTGCGTCTACAATGACTCTCATCTCATTTAAAATAGGGATAAGCTCTTTATTGTAAAAACATGCTCTTTCATATTCATCTGGAATAGCCACAGCTTTTTTAAGTCCCTCATTAAGACTTGTAATTGTATTTTTAAGTCTATTTTTATATCCAATTACTTTAATCAGGTGTTCCTTGTCAAATTGGATATACTCCTCTTCCTTCAAAGCTTCCCTTACACTGTTAATCATTTGAGCTATATTTGTTATATATTTTATGATACATGGATAGATTTCATTTCTGGCCATTTTTACAGCAGTAGAAATCTCAATATTTGTCTGTTTATTAAATCTATCACTGTATACTTTAAATCTTGAGTAAAGCTCATTTCTTGAAAGGACTCTGTTTCTTTCAAATAAGGCTATAGTTTCCTCTCTGATATATACAGGAATTCCCTCTATAGTATTTTTTAGGTTAGATAGACCAAGTCTTTTTGCATTTTCAATCCATGCAGAGTCATATCCATTTCCATTGAAAATTATTCTTTTATGTTTATTATATCTATTTTTAATAAGTTTAATTACAGCTTTATTAATATTTTCATTTGGATCTACTTTTTCAAGATAGTCAGCATACTCTCTTAAGATATCAGCAACTATTGTATTTATCATAAATACTGGAGTTGAAGCTGAAGCACTTGATCCAGGCATTCTAAATTCAAATTTGTTACCTGTAAATGCAAATGGAGAGGTTCTGTTTCTATCTGAAATATCTTTTGGAATCTTAGGCATAGTAATATCTATATCAATAGTTTCGTTACTTCCTGTTGAATTTGTGAAATCCATCTTTCCAATATTTTCTAAAAATTCCTGTAACTGTTCACCTAAGAATATAGAGATAATAGCTGGTGGAGCTTCATTTCCTCCAAGTCTGTGGTCGTTTCCAGGAGTAGCAGTACATGCTCTTAGCACATCTGCATATCTGTCTATTCCTTCAACTACTGCCATTGTATATAGTAAAAATTGGAAGTTATCATTTGATAAGTTATCAGGATCAAATAGGTTTATACCAGTGTCAGTACACATAGACCAGTTACAGTGTTTTCCTGAACCATTTACTCCCTGGAATGGTTTTTCATGTAGAAGAGCAGCAAGGCCATGTCTTATTGCAACCTTCTTTATTGTATCCATAGCAAGATGGTTTTGATCTACTGAAACATTTGCAGAGGTAAACATCAGAGCGATTTCAAATTGGCTAGGTGCAACTTCATTATGTTTTGTTTTGGCCATTACCCCAAGTTTCCAAAGTTCTGAATCAAGTTCAGACATAAATACTTCTATTCTCTCTTTAATAGTACCATAATAATGGTCATTTAGCTCCTGTCCTTTAGGAGGTAGATTTCCAAATAGAGTACGTCCTGCAAGAACTAAGTCCTGACGTTTATCGTAAAATTCTTTTTCTACCAGGAAGTATTCCTGTTCAACACCAAGTGTAACATTTATATGTTTTGTCTTTTCATCTCCTAAAAGACGTTGTATTCTTATAGCTTCTGTCTCCAAAGTTTTAATAGAACGTAGAAGAGGTACCTTTTTATCCAGAGCTTCTCCATTATATCCTACAAAAGCTGTTGGAATATATAGGGATTTTGTAGCTCCCTCTCCTTTGATAAACATAGGAGAATTTGTGTCCCACGCAGTATATCCACGAGCTTCAAAAGTAGATCTCAGTCCACCATTTGGAAATGATGATGTATCAGCTTCTCCTTTAATCAGATCTTTTCCAGAAAACTGTGACATAATAGTACCTTCAGCAGTTACAGAGATAAAAGATTCATGCTTTTCAGCAGTTAGCTCTGTAAGGGGTTGGAACCAGTGAGTAAAATGAGTGGCACCTTTTTCAGTAGCCCAAGTCTTTACAGCATTTGCAATAACATCAGCAAGTTCAAGAGACATCTGAGCCTCTCCAAGCTGTACAGCTTTAAATTTTTTAAAAAAAGAACTGGGTACTCTACTTTTTAATTCCAGTTCAGAAAAATAATTGATGCCAAAAACCTCTAACATAGTGTTCATTAGGTGAACCTCCTCTTATTATAAAGACTAAATTGTGTACAGGTAGCTATATTAAATTATAAAATACGTAAAAAAATCCGTTTTTCTAATATTATGATTTTAGATTTTAGCACACCAGGTTTATATATTCAATATATTTTTATTTTTTTTATATATTAAAAAATTGAAAAAAAGTACAAAATAAGATATAATTTTATTTAGTTATAGGAATAAGAAGGGGGAACAACATGGAGCGTTTATTTGGTAAATCAGCTTATGAAGGTGTTGTAATTGGCGATGTATATGTTGAGAACGATACCTGTGAAAAAGAATGTGCAGTAAATATCCCCGTGTATGACATAGATGAAGAAAAAGAAAGACTGGATAAAGCAATTGAAACTGCGCTTTGCTCATTAGAGGGATTAAAGAAAAGTTTAACTGGTGAACTTGATAAAAAAGAACTTGAGATTGTAGATGCTCATCTTCTTATTATTAAAGATCCAGTGTATACAACTGATATAAAAAAAGCAATTGAAAAGGAATTAAAGACTTCTGAAGCAGCTATAAAAGAGGTATCTGATAAGTATGTAAAGCTTTTTGAAAAATCTAAAAATAAAACTTTAAGTCAGAGAGCTTCAGATATAAAAGATGTAAGTAAAAGAATAATTAAGATATTAAAAAGTGAAGATGCAGGTTGTCATCAAAGATATGATGGAAAAATTTTAGTTACAAAGGAGATTTTTCCTACAGAACTTTTGAAATTATATAAGGAAAAAATTGCTCTTAAGGGAATAATAATGGAGTATGGAGGAGAGACTTCTCACGTTGCAATCTTAGCTAAATCATTAAAAATTCCGACTTTAATGGGTGTTGATAAAGTATTTCAACATGATTGGGAAAATCAGGTTATTTTAGATACAACTGAGGATAATTCATGTGTGATACTCACTCCAAGTGAAGAGCAGCTGGCAGAATACAGTAAAAAAAGAGAGAGACTTTTAAGAAGGTATCAAAAAATTCAGGAGTGTGCAAACCTTCCTGCTATAACAAAGGATGGAGTTCCTGTTAATTTAATGCTCAATGTGGGAGCTAGTGAACGTCATAGTGATGATGATATAGATAAGAGTACTATTGCAGGAGTAGGTCTTTTGAGAACTGAACTTATCTATATGAAGAGCAGTAAGTTCCCTGATGAGGAGAAACAGATAAGAATATATAGAGATATATTAAAAGATTTTGATGATAAACAGAAAATTGTAATTAGAACACTTGATATTGGGGCAGATAAACAGCTTTCATATTTTAAAATGGAACCTGAAAGCAATCCATTTTTAGGACTTAGAGGTATAAGATTTTCTTTGGAACATAAGGATATCTTCAAGACTCAATTAAGAGCAATTTTAAGACTTTCAAGTGAAAAAAATATAAGAATAATGTATCCAATGATCACTAATATAGATGAGATAGATAGAGCTAATGAAGTATTAGAAGAGGCAAAAGCTGAATTGAGAGCAGAAGGAAAAGCCTTTAAAGAGGATATTAAAATTGGTATAATGGTTGAAGTACCTTCTGTAATTCTAATGGCAGAAGATTTTGCTCAAAAGATTGATTTTTTCAGTATTGGAAGTAACGATCTGACTCAATATATATTAGCTACAGATAGACTTTCTGAAACAGTTGGAGAGATGTATGACTGCTTTAACCCAGCAGTATTCAGAGCAATATATGAGATTAAGAAAGCAGCAGATAAGTATGGAAAAACAATGTCTGTCTGTGGAGAGATGGCTGGAGATCCAAAGGCTATGGTAGTTTTTTTAAGTATGGGAATAACTCAACTGAGTATGGTTGAATCATCAGTCCCTCTTGCCAAAGCTTTAATAAGACATCTTGATTATCAAAAATTAAGTGAAATGAAAGAAGAGCTTTTAGGATGTAATAATTCTGCTAAACTCAAAGATCTTCTTAGAGAAATATATAATATATTAGGTATAGGAGAGGTGAAATGAAAAGTAGAATTGTAGAGATAAAAAACAAAGCTGGACTTCATGCTAGACCATCTTCATTGTTTGTACAGCTGGTAACACGTTATGATTCTGATATTACAGTAAAATGTGATGGAGAAGAGATAAATGGAAAAAGTATAATGGGACTTATGCTTCTTGCTGCTGAGCAGGGAAGAAAACTGGAGCTTATTGCAGATGGACCTGATGAGGATGAGATGCTTGATGCACTTGTTGATCTTATAGAAGTTAAAAAGTTCAATGAGGAATAAGATGGAAATAATAAGAGCTAAACATATGGGATTTTGCTTTGGTGTTGCAGGGGCAATTGATACTTGTCATAAAGTACTTAAAGAAAAAGCAAATGAAAATAAGAGAGTTTTTATCTTAGGAATGCTTGTCCATAACGAAAATGTAGTTGAAGAATTAAAACAAGATGGTTTTAGAATAATTGAAGAGGAAGATATACTTTCTGGAAAAGATGATTTGGGAGAAAATGATATAGTTATCATCAGAGCCCATGGGACAACACAGGAAGTGTATCGTGCGTTATCCGAAAGAAAAGTAAAGATATATGACGCAACTTGTGTTTTTGTAGCCAAAATAAGAAAAACACTTGTAGAAATGGAAAAAGAAGGTTATAATATAGTATTTATAGGAGACAGAAACCACCCTGAGGTGAAGGGAATCATCTCTTTTGGAAAAAATGTGCAGGTATGTGCAGATTTAGATGAGCTTAAAAAAGTTGATATAAAGAGTGATAGAGAGTATTGTCTTCTTACACAAACAACTTTAAATAAAAAAAGTTTAGAAAAAATTAAAAGTTATTTGGAAAATCAACATTCAAATGTTAAAATATTAGATAAGATATGTGGAGCTACCCAGGTAAGACAGGAAGCAGTTGAAGAACTAGCTAAAGTTACAGATGTACTTATTGTTGTTGGTGGGAAAAATAGCTCGAACACAAAGAAACTTTATGAGATTTCAAAAAGTTTCAACCCGGATACTTACCTGATTCAAGATGAATCTGATCTTAACCCAGAGTGGTTAAAAGGAAAAGAAAAAATAGGTATCACTGCGGGAGCTTCAACGCCAGAAAAAATAGTAATAAATATAGAAAATAAAATAAGGGGGATCTTTAATGCATAACAATGAAAGCTATAACGAATTTGAAACATTATTAGAGGACTACTTGCCAGAAGAAAACACAAACAAGGTAAGAGTAAAGGGGAAGATAGCACAAAAAGATAGAAACTACTCATACCTAGATGCTCCAGGACAACCTACAACTGTAAGAGTTAGAAGTGAAGAACTTGAAGGATATGAACAAGGAGATGAAGTAGAAGTTCTTTTAGTTGGAGAAACTGACGAAGGAGAATACATTATCGGTTCTAGAAGAAGAATTGATATGGAAGATAACTTGAAAAAAATCAAGGAAGCTTTCGAAAATAAAGAAGTTATAAAAGCAAAAATAATCAGAAGAGTAAAAGGTGGATATATATTAACAGCATTATCTCACCAAGGTTTCCTACCTAACTCATTATCAGAAATCTCTATGAAAGATGGAGATAAAATGGTTGGAAAAGAAATAAAAGTAATGGTAAAAGATATGCAACCAGCTAGAGATAAGAGAGGAGACAAAATCACTTTCTCTAGAAAAGATATAACTATCTTAAAAGAAGAAGAAGAATTTGAAAAATTATCAGTAGGAGATATAGTTGAAGCTGAAGTAACTGATGTTATGGACTTTGGATTATCTGTAAGAATTGGTCACTTAAGAGGATTTATTCATATCTCTGAAGTATCATGGAAAAAACTTGATAAATTAAGCGACTTCTATAAGAAAAAAGATGTTGTTAAAGCTCAAGTTATCGTTCTTGAACCAGAAAAGAGAAATATCAAATTATCTATAAAAGCATTAACAAGAAATCCATGGGAAGTAGTTGCTGAAACAGTTGGAGTAGATTCAGTTGTAGCTGGTAAAGTAACTAAGTTATTACCTTATGGAGCATTTGTAGAAATAGCTGATGGTGTAGAAGGATTAGTACACATGTCAGACTTTGCTTGGAATAAGAAAAGAGTAAATCTTGGAGATTATATCCAAGTTGGAGATGAAATTCAAGTTAAAGTTCTTGAATTCAATCCTGAAAACAGAAGATTAAAACTTGGAATAAAACAACTTTCTGCAAATCCTTGGGATACTGCTGAAGAAAGATATGCAGTAGGAACAGAATTAAAAGCTAAAGTTGTAGAAGTAAAAGATTTTGGTCTATTTGCTGAAATAGAACCAGGTGTTGACGTATTTGTACACAACTCAGATTATACTTGGCCAGGAGAAGCAAATAAAAAATTCTCAGTAGGAGACGAAATAAGCTTTAAAGTTATTGAATTAAATACTGCTGAAAACAAAATCAAAGGAAGCATAAAAGCTACAACTAAGAGCCCATGGGAAAAAGCTATGGAAACTTACAAAGTAGGACAAACAGTAACTAAAGAGATTAAAAACATTCTTGACTTTGGAATGTTCGTAAATCTATGTGAAGGAGTAGATGGATTTATCCCTGCTCAACTTGCTTCAAAAGATTTCATAAAAAATCTAAAAGATAGATTTAATGTTGGAGATACTGTAAAAGCTCAAATAGTTGAAATAGACAGAGAAAAAGAAAGAATTAAACTTTCAATTAAGAAAATAGAAATAGAAGAAGAAAAAAGAGAAAATCAAGAACTTCTTAACAAATACGGAACTTCATCAACTGACGAAGAATAATTGTATTAGTTAAAATA
>NZ_JADRHM010000054.1 GCF_018205345.1 Fusobacterium sp. DD2 | reverse complement strand
TTTTAACTGTGACGAAAAAATGTCAAATTGTTATTTTGAAATAAAATAATTGTTATTAAAATATGTATATTTTATAAATAAAAAATTAATTTTAATTAAATTACTTTAGTAAAATTAAATATTTCAGTTGAATATAACATAAAAAAGTATTCAATATTATAATAATAAAATTAAATTAATATATGATAAAAAAATATCATACTATGGACATTTTGTGAAAATGAGGTATACTTGTAGTAAGAGATTTACTTAAATAAAATAGCAAAAATTGGTATTTATAGAAATAAAATTTAAGGTTAGTAACTACTGGAACACTTCTTGTAGTTTTTTTAGACTAAAAAATAGAGTTTGTTATGAAAAATAGTTATTTTATATAAAATGAAACTAATAAAAGTCTATTTAAGACATAAACTTGGGGAAGTTTATGGAAAACACATCTTGTTAGGACATTAATGTATATTGAGGTAAAATATTTATATTTGTTTATGGAGGTGAAAACCATTAGAATTTTACTCTAATGGGAAGATATGACTAAAAGTATGCATGATGAGAAATGGGTAAAAAGATGGTTGAAACGTACAATATCTATTACACTTGGGGTAGTAGTAGGTGTACTTATTAATGGAGGTGTAGTTTTTGCTCAGGATACAGCTTCTCTCGAAGCTACTGTAAGAGCTCAGCAGGAACAGATTAATGCTTTGATAAAAGAGGTCAATGCTTTAAAAAATGAGCTTTCTACCAGAGAACAGGTAGCAGCAAAAAAAGTTAGAAGTGTTGAAGTGACACCAATGGGAGTAACAGCAACTGTAACGGGAGATGAGAATACTTCTGTAGCATTATCTGGAGTAGATACAATTACTGGAGTTGGACCAGTTACAGTAAGTACAAATGGTAAAAGTGCCGATATATCACTTAAAAACGAATTTACATATGGTAATATTGGGATGAATTTTAATGCTGGAGAGATAAAAACAAAAAAATTAATTGTTGATGGAAAGAGTATCACTGAACAGTTTAATGAGTTGGTTCTTCCAATAGGAATTAATGGAACTGGTGCTAATGTAAAATTAAATGGTGGAAGATTAAGCTTTAATGCAGGAGATGGGATTGGAATTTATGGAGATGGTGAAGGAGGTATGACTATCGCTTCAACCTTTAAGCCTGCAACTAGACTTCAAATAGGGATTGATAGTACAGGTGCTGATGTTGATTTAATAAATGGAAGATTACATTTTATTTCTGAAAATGGAATTACAATGCATGGTAACGGATCTGGAAATGTAAATATTGGACTTACAGATAATATTGAACTTGGAAAATTGAAGCTCCAGGGACCAAATGGAATTATTCATTTGGGGGATGACACAATACTTGAATCATCTCATTTTAAAGTTGGTAAAATGGATTTTAATGGGAAAGAAGCTGGTAGTGGTATCAATATGAATGGACTTCCTCTTACTGGCTTAAAAGATGCAGCAGTTGATGGAGATGCTGTAAATTATGGGCAGTTTAGATTAGCAAAGGAGCAATTGGATAGTGCTCAAACTAATTTAAATTTGATAAAAAATTTCAAGTATAGTGGTGATGAAGGTACTGGAACTATGGAACTTGGGAAAGAAGCTACTTTTTTCAATATTAAAGGTGATGGAAATGCAATTTCTACAGTTGCCAGTAACGATGGTGTGAATGTTAAGCTCAATAATCAGTTTAAAATTGGTAATATAACAGTTGATGCCAAAGATTCACAAAATAAAATTGAGGCAGATAATCTGGATATTCATATTAAAAAAGGAAAGATTGTATTTGATGATATTTTTGCTGTGAACAATAGTGAAATATATCTGAATAGCAAACAAATACATAGTGTTGCTCCTGGAGAAAGGGCTAGTGATGTGGCAACAGTAGGACAATTGGAATCTGATATTCCAGTGTATATTAATAGCCCAACATCTCCGGGTATGTTTAAAACTTTTAAGTTTAAAGAACCGGGAAAGGACAACAGACTGAACATAGGTTTTGAGAATGGACTTACCGGGCATTTTGGTCCAGAAGATAATCAGGTAATATTTAGTTTGTCTTCACAATTAGAGATGCTTGATAGTGAAAAACGTAAGCAGATAGTTATTGAATCTGATATGGACCCTGTAATAGATTTTCCTTTACATGGTATAAAGATGACAAAAGAAGGTTTTGAGATAGCTCAAGGAACTGAAGACGATAGGGGATTTAGAGTAGGTGGAACCACATTAAAAGATAGTAAATTAAGTATGAGTTGGAATGGAGTTCAAATTGAAAAAGATAAGATTAATATGAACAATTGTAATATTGAAAAATTACGGGATGGAACAAAGGACTCAGATGCAGTAAATTTAAAACAATTAAAAGAAGTAAAGGAAGAAATGTCAAAGGGGAATAAATTTCAGTTTGTAACTGATGATGGGGAAGGTTCATTTGATATACCTACCGAGAAATTTACAATAGTAGGAGACGATGCAGTAATATTAACAAAAGTAGACCCCACAACAAAGAAAGTGTCTATAAACGTAAAGGAAAGTTTTCAAAAAGGGAAACTTACGGTCAATACTGGTGATAATGGATATATCCAATTTGGAAATGCATCTTCTAAAACATATATAGATGATTCTAAAATATCTGTTGGAGACATTATTCTGGATAGTAAACAAAAAAAAATACAAATGGGTGATAATTATATTTCAAAGGATGGAGCTAAGCTTTTATATGTTAAGATAGGTAGCCAGGGTATTGTCTTAAACGGTGAGCGTAAATTGACAGGACTAAAAGGGGGAGAAAATAGTAATGATGCAGCAACTTATGGACAACTGCAAAGCATGGATGCTATTTTTAATACAAGATGTACAGGACTATCAAACCAAATAGGAGAGGTGAACACGAAGATTCAGACAGGAGTGACATTGCGTAATACAGCTGGAGAAGAAGTTAACGTGACACTTGGTGATAAATTAAATATAGATAGTGGAGAGATTATAGAAAGTGTTTTTGATAATAACGATAAAAAATTAAGTTTTAATCTTAAATCTGAATTTAAAATACCTGATAAAAATAATGAGACAGGAATTACTGTTAATACTAAAGAACCAGCTATAGGTATAGGAACAGATGTTAAAATGAATAAAGCTGGATTGAGTGTTTATGGAGCAACAATTAATGATAAAGGGTTGGATATGAATGGAAAGGCAGTGAAAAATGTTGCTGACCCTACAGATGATGCTGATGCAGTAAACTTAAGAAGATTAAAAACAACAGAGGGAAAAATTACCAATCTTGAGACAAATATAAATAATAAAATTTCAACAGTTGAAAACCTTGGTTATAAAGTAGATGCTGGGGTTGAAAATAAGGTTAGCCTTGCCAGTGGAGTTTTAGGAATAAAGGGAGACATGAATACAGTAGAAACCTCTTTATATGACAATGGGGATGTTAAAATTGGTCTTAAGGATAAGATTATAAAAAATAACTTTACACTGGATAGTAACTCTGGAACAATTGAGTTGAAAAATTCAATTGGTACAGCTAAACTGACACCAACTTCACTTGAATTTGGACAAGTTAAAATAGAAAATTCTGGAATCAATGCAGGAAATGTGTCTATAGGAGAAGTTGGAGCTGGAGTAAAACCTAATGATGCAGTAAATAAAGGTCAGCTTGATATTGTCGAAGGGATTGCTAAAAATGCTAAAGAATTCGCTAATAAGGGCTGGTATTATAAGACAGATAGCAATATGAGTAATGTGCTGGATGATGATAATGTAATTAAGCCTGGTGAAACTTTTAATGTTGTGGGTTCTGGAGCAATTAGGACTCTTGCAAAAAAAATAGAAGATGGTGCAGAAAAAGGGAAAAAACAGCTAGTTATTGAAGTTAGAAATGAATTTAAAGATGGAAAATTTGAAGTTAATAAAGAAAATGGAGAAATAAAGATAGGCTCTGTAAGTTTGTCTGATAAAGGACTTACAATAGCACATTCTGAAGGGTTGGCATATGAGACTGTAATTTCACCAACTGACATAAAATTTGGAGGTAAAAGAGTGCAAAGAGTAGGTGCTGCTGTAGAAGATGATGATGCAGTAAACCTTGGTCAATTGAAGGGGCAAATAACTCGTATCGACAATAATGAGAGATCTATAACTTCCAACCGAACTGATATAAATAAAAATGCAGTTCTTATTGAACAAAATAGCAAATTGAAATATGAAGGGGATACAAATAAAGGAGAGATGCCGATAGCAACAGGAACACTGGCTATTAAAGGTAGTGGTGGAATTGTAACTGTAGCAGATGATCAAAATAAGGGGCATATAACAATAGGACTTAAAAATAAATTTGAAGTTGGCAGCCTGAATTTTGATGGTACAGATGGAAAGATTTATATTGGAAACTGCAGCTTTGGAGTAGATGGATTAAAAGTTGGAGTAGTTGAGCTTAAGAACGAAAGTAAGAATGAGGCTGGTGAGAAAGTACCTCAGATTCTGGATATGCACGGTGTAAAGATAACAGGTTTACCAGATGGGAAAAAAGATGATGATGCAGTAAACTATGGACAGCTTTCAAAGGTTGATGCTAAGGCTAACAGTGCTCTTAAGGGATGGAAGTATAAAACAGATACCATAGGAACTGGTGTGGACACTGTTATTAAACCAGAGGGAACTTTCACAATAAAAGGCGATGGCAAGACTATTAAAACTTCATCATTAAATAATGGAACAGTTGAAGTTGGACTGAAAGATGAGTTTAAGTTGAATAATATGAGTGTTGACACAAAAACTGCAACATTTGTATTTGAAACTAAAGATGAAACAATACCTAAGAGTTATAAAACTCAGCTGAGCTCTAAGGGAGTAGATATAGGAGATACCCATCTTACAGAAACAGGTCTTAAAGTAGGAAATATAGAGATAGCTCAAAATGGGATAAATGCAAGTGATAATAAGATAACAGGATTGAAAGCTGGAGAAAACGATGGTGAAGCAGTAAATTTCGAACAGCTAAAAGAAGTAAAGACGTCTCTTGCATCTACTGATGAAAAACTTGCTAAAGGATGGAACTATGCTGCAGATAATACAGGAGCAGGAGAAGAAAAGAGTATCAAACATGGAGATACTTTAAGAATCAACGGTTCTGAAGCAATTAAGACTTCAATAGACACTGGAGCACCTGGGACAGAAAACAGTGTAAAAATTGCACTTAAAGATAAGTTTACAGTGAATAATATGAGTGTTGATACTAAAGTGGGAGAGTTGAAGTTTACTGGTAAGGAAACTGACGCAGAAGGACACACTGTTCAGTTTGAAACACTTCTTAATTCCAAAGGGATAACAGCAGGTGGAGTTTCTCTAACTCATTCTGGAATCAATGCTGGAGGTAATAAGATAACAGGAGTTGGAAAAGGAGTTGCCGATACAGATGCAGCAAACGTTGGTCAGTTAAAAAAGATAAAAGATTTGGTTGAAAGTAATAAAACTGAAACTGATAAGACGGAAAATGTAGTTGCAAATAGAAAACTTAAGTATGGGGATGGAGTAAACAAACATGAGATAAAACTTGCTGAAGGAGCTTTATTGGTAGAGGGAATAGGTCCTATTAAGACTACTGCAACTGAGCTTGGAGAAGACCATGATGGAAAAATTCAGATTGGAATTAAAGATAAGTTTACAGTGAATAATATGGATGTTGATACCATAGATGCAACACTTGTAATGGAAACTGAAGAAGGAAGCGGAACAGCAGCTAAAACTTATAAAACTCAGCTGAGCTCTAAGGGACTAGATATAGGAGACACTCACCTTACAGAAAAAGGACTTACGGTAGGAAAAATTCAGATAGCTCAAAATGGTATCAATTTAGGTGATAATAAGATAACAGGATTGAAAGCTGGAGAAAGAGATGATGATGCAGTAAACGTTGGACAGCTAAAGGCAACGGAAAAGATTGTAACAGATACTCAAAGCTTACTTAATAAAGGATGGAAATATGCTGCAGATACCGTGGGAGGTGGTGTAGATAATGTTATTAAACCTGATGGAACTTTCACGATAAAAGGTGATGGCAACGCTATTAAAACCTCATCAACAGAAAACGGAGCGGTTAGTATAGGACTTGAAAAGAAATTTAAAGTTGAGAAATTTGATGTGGATATGGATAGTGGAACTCTTGTATTGGGTGAAACTGGAGGTAAGACCATATACGATCCAAAAGGGGTAAAAGCAGGCGGTGTTTCTCTTACTCATTCTGGAATTGATGCTGGAAATAAACAGATAGCAAATGTAGCTGAGGGTACAAAGCCTTTAGATGCAGTAAACTTCAGTCAGTTAGAAGGAATAAGTGAAAAAGTTGAAAACAACAAGATTTTCAAGTATCAGGGTAATGATGGAACAGGACAAATTGATCTATCTGAAGGAAGACCATTGGCAATTCTTGGTGGAAAAGCTATAAAAACACATACAGAGACAACTGTAGATTCTAGAGGTGAAGTAAACCATCGTCTAATTGTTGAGTTGAGAGAACAATTTACTACAAGTCTAATGGGAGTAGATGCTGATAAAGGGGTTATAGCAATTGGAAAAGTGACACAGGATAAAGATGGAAATGATATTCAGGAAGACGCAGTAATCCATGATGGAGATGGAATTCATGTTGGAAGAAATATCTCTATTACTAAAGAAAATGGAATCAACGCGGGAGAGAAAACCATAACAAAAGTAGCAGCTGGAGTTCTTGATGATGATGCAGTAAATAAAGCTCAGTTGGATAAGGTGAGTACTGCATTGGCAGAGACAAATGAAACTGTTGCTAAAGGATGGAACTATGCTGCAGATGACACAACACCGGGAGAAGAAAAGAATATCCAACATGGAGACACTTTAAAAATCAAAGGTTCTGAAGCAATTGAGACTTCAATAGACAATGGAACAGAAAATGGTGTAAAAGTTGCACTTAAAGATAAATTTAGAGTGAAAAATATGGATATTGATGCTGATAAAGGAGAGTTAATTCTTTCAAGTGAAGTAACAGATTCAGCAGGAAGAAAAGATAAATTAAGTTCAACATTCAGTTCCAAGGGTGTAGAAGTAGGAGATTCTCATCTAACAAAAGATGGTCTTTCAGTTGGAAATGTAAAGGTGGCAGCAAGTGGAATCGATGCAGGAAAACATAGGATAACCAAGGTGGCAGATGGAATTGATGAAGAGGATGCAGTAAATAAAAAGCAGCTTAATATTGTAGATGCAAAGGTTAATAAAAATACTACTGATATTTCAAATCTTGCTCTTAATTATGCAGGAGACACAGGAACTGGAAAGGTTAAACTCACTGACACTTTTGCAGTTAATGGTGATGGAAATGTTGTTACAAAGGTGGCATCACCTAATAGAGGAATAGAGATTTCACTTGGTGATGATATAAATCTTGGAACTAAGGTTGAGATAAAGGGAGATACAGGATTTTATATAAAAGATGCCAATGTATCAGTTACTGATGCTGGGTTTAAGGCAGGAGATATTTTAATGTCATCAACAGGTCTTACAGCTGGAGGAGTTTCAGTTGGTGCAGATGGAATCAATGCAGGAAGTAAAAAGATAACTGGTGTTGCTACTGGAACAATAGCTACAGATGCAGTGAATTATGGACAATTGCAGAAAGTAGAAAAAGATCTTACTGAAACAACAGCTATTCTTAACAAAGGATGGAAATATGCTGCAGACGGTACAGTATTAGGAAGTGAAGGAGTTATAAAACCTGGGGATACTTTGAGTATCAAAGGTTCTAAGGCAATTAAGACATCAATAGATATTGAAACACCAGAAAAGAACATAGTAATTGCACTTAAAGATAAATTTATAGTGAAAAATATGGATGTTGATGCTGGTAAAGGACAATTGATCCTTTCAAGTACAGTAACAGATACAGCTGGAACAGAAACCAATTTTAAATCAACATTCAGCTCAACAGGTGTGCTTGTAGGTAATTCTCATCTAACAAAAGATGGTCTTTCAGTTGGAAATGTAAAAGTTACAAATGAAGGTTTGGTAGCAGGAAATGTATTTGTAAAAAATAGTGGAATCAATGCAGGAAATCAGAAGATAACAGGAGTTGCAGATGGTGGTGAAACTGCAACAGATGCAGTGAACTATGGCCAATTAAAGAAAGTAGAAAAGGATCTTGGTGAGACGCTAAATAAAGGATGGCACTATGCTGCAGATAGTACAGGAGTCAGGGATGAAAATACTATAAAACCTGGAGATACTCTAAAAATCAAGGGTTCTGATGCAATCGAGACTTCAATAGATAAAGGAGCAGCTGGAACAGAAAATAACGTAGTAATTGCACTTAAAGATAAATTTACAGTGAAAAATATGGATGTTGATGCTGATAGAGGAGAGTTAATCCTTTCAAGTACAGTAACAGATTCAGAAGGAGTAAAAACTAACTTTAGTTCAACATTCAGTTCAAAAGGTGTGGTTGTAGGAGATTCACATCTTACAAAAGATGGTCTTTCAGTTGGAAATGTAAAAGTTACAAATGAAGGTTTGATAGCAGGAAATGTATTTGTAAAAGATAGTGGAATTAATGCAGATGGTAAAAAGATAACAAAAGTTGCAGATGGAACAATAGCCACAGATGCAGTGAACTATGGCCAATTACAGAAAGTAGAACAAGACCTTGTAAACACTACAGAAACTCTTAAACAAGGATGGAACTATGCTGCAGATAGTACAAGAGTCGGGGATAAAAATATCATAAAACCTGGAAATACTTTAAAAATCAAGGGTTCTGATGCAATCGAGACTTCAATAGATAATGGAGCAGATGGAAAAGAACACAACGTAGTAATTGCACTTAAAGACAATTTTAAATTGAATAAGATGGATGTTGACACTAATGTTGGTAGCATTGTTCTTAGAGATGAAAGAACAATTGCAGGTACTGAGGACAAAGAGATTTTCCAAACGACTTTAAAGCCAGATGGAGTACAAGTTGGAACTGTAAAAATGACCAAAGATGGAATTGATGCAGGAAATAGAAATATAACAAATGTAGCACGTGGAACAAAGGATGAACACGCAGTTAACCTTGCTCAATTGAATGAAGTTAGTCAAAAAGTAAAAACCAATACAGCAGAGATTAAAGCTAATTCTAAATTAAACTATAGTGCAGATGAAAATTTAGGAAGTATAGAGCTGAAGTCTGGTGCTTTAGCTGTAAAAGGAGATCCGAATGGAATTATTACTAAAGTTAATTCAAGTGGACAGGTTATTATAGGTCTTAGAGATGAAGTTAAGATAGGAGACACTCTATCTTTAGATGGAAAGATAGGAAAGATATCTCTTAATAATTCAAATGTTACTATAGACAGTGATGGATTTAAAACTGGCTCAGTTTCAGTTGGTGTAGGTGGAATTGATGCTGGAAATAATAGGATAACAAAAGTACTTGCAGGTGAGCATCCTTTAGATGCAGTAAACGTAACACAGCTTAACAAGATAGAAGCTAAAATAAATTCAACATCTCAGGAAGTAAGTCAGAATACAACTCTTAAAGTTGCAGGAAATGAAGATAATAAAGATATTAAACTGGCAACTGATGTTTTAAATATAAAAGGTGGAGACCAGGGTATTATATTTACTAAAGCATATGAGCATACAACTGAGACTTCAACTGAGAAAGGAATTGAGATAGGTATTAAAGACCAGTTTGTTTTAGGTAAGCTTACAGTAAATGCGAAAGATGGAATACTTCATATTGGAGGTCATGATTGGACTTTAAGTAATCAAGGTCTTAATATGGGAAAAGTGAAAGTTTTAAAAGCTGGAATCAGTGCTGGTGAAAAGAAAATAACAGGAGTTGCAGCTGGACAAGCGGGAACAGATGCAGTAAATATGAATCAGCTAGATGAAGTTAAGGGACAGATTCAAACTACTGATGATAGAATCAGTGATGTTGCAAACAAGGGAGTAGTTATAGCAGGAAATGACCAGGTAAATATCAAAAAAGGTCTAGGTGAGGCACTTATTATTAGAGGTAATGATGTAGGTCAGGTTTCAGATATAACAGCAAATTATACTCCAGATAATATTGCCACTTACAATGATGGAAACCAGCTTAGAATAGTTATGGCTAAAGCTCCTAAGTTTGAGAGTATAAATATTAATGGAGTAAAATTATCATCTAACAGAGGAGGAAGAATGACTGTAGTTAATCTTTCTGACAGTGGTCAGCCTGTTGAGTTGAGAGGAATAGCTCCAGGAACTTCAGCAGATAGTGTTGTAACCAAAGAGCAGTTTGATGAGGCAATAAATAAAAACAGTGCAGCAGTAGAGGGCATTTCACTTAAATATGCTGGAAATACAGCTGAAACTGTAGGTAAAGACTATAAAATGAATCTGAAAACAGATACTCTTACAATCAAAGGTAACGAAAATAGTAAAAATATAGTTACTACAACTAAGAATAATGGAACAATAGAACTTGACCTTGGTGATACTGTTACAATTGGAAAACCAGGCAGTGAAGTAAAAATAGATGGTACAGCTGGAACAGTAACAACAGGGAATACTGTTATAGCAAAAGATAAGGTTCAGGTTGGAGATGTTACTATAAAAGATAACAAGATTTCAGGACTTGCTGATGGTGTAGATGATCATGATGCAGCAACAGTTGGACAACTGAATGCAATGAAGAATACAGTTATTGGAGATGCAGCAGATGCAGCACTTGGTAAAATTAAGGTCAACTATGAGGGAAATAGTACTAGTAAAAAAGATGTACCTCTAGCAAATGGAGAGATAAACGTTGTAGTTAAAGGTGAATCTAAAAACCGTACTGATGGTACAAATATAGTATCATCAGTTAAGTCAAATGGAGAGATAGACCTTGATCTGGATAAAAAAGTGGTTATAGGTAAGGGAGCTAACCAGATTACAATTAACGGTGATGACACTGATCCAGATGGAGGAGCAATTAAAGTTGGAATTACTGAAATTAAAAAAGATGCCATAGATGTAGAACTTGACACTGGTGAAAAAGTTGTTATAAACAACATGGGAATAAATGCAGGTCATAGTGCAATTACAAATGTGGCAGATGGTGTAAATGATCACGATGCAGTAAATGTTAAACAACTTAAGGAACTTTCAAGTATGGTAACAAGCTCAAGTACTATTGTAAAAGGAAGTGGAGCAGCTATTGTTACCCCTGTAACAGAGGAAGGACATAAGGGATACAATGTCCATGTGGATAAAGTGGTTCAGTTTACTGACAAGGATGGAAGAGATGTTGTTAAGGTAGGAAATAACTTCCACATTGTTAAAAATGGTGTGGTAAGCAGTACTACAATAGCAGCGAAAGATATCTATACAAGAATGGTAAACCCAGATGGAACTACAACAACTCCAACTAAACTTGGAAATGTGGCTCCAGGTAAGGTGGCACCAGGAAGTACAGATGCAGTAAATGGTAGCCAGCTTTATGAAACTCAACAGATGATAGTAAATAATAATGGACTTGCACAACAAAATGCTAGACAGATACGTGAATTGAGATCAGATCTTAATAATGGTATGGCTCAAATGGCAGCTATGTCATCAGTGGAATTTACAGGTGTAGCACCTCATAAAATGAGAGTTGCAGCAGGAATTGGAGCTTATAGAGGTGCAAGAGCTGTAGCAGTAGGTGTTGGATATTCACCACAGGAAGCATTTCTTATAAATGCTAAGTGGTCTACACCAACAAATACTTGTAGAGGTAGTGCAGTAGGTATAGGTGCAAGTTATGAATTCAATTTTGACTGATTTTAATATTAAGTGTAAGTTAATTTAAATATGCAACCCCAAAAACAAATATAAATAGCATACTAACCCAAGTATGCAGGAAAATCCCTAGAATTTTTTCTGGGGATTTTTTCTTTTTTGTAAAGTATATCTTAGCAATATATAAAGTATTAATCATACTATATATAATAAGTATAATAAAAATGAGATTATTTTACAAAAATAAGGTATACTTATATAAATGTAAGTGTGTCAATTAAATGACGATTAACTAAATTAAACGTGACCGATAAAAGAGCTACTGGAATTTCTAGTAGTTTTTTGTATTTATATAATTTTTCTCAAGGGATTTGAACTTTTTTATATGATATTTTATTTAAAAAGTATGTGAAAAAACCGGAGGTGAGAACCCTTAGGATTTTACCCTACAGGGGACAATTATGAGAGAAAATATTTATAGAGAGAGATGGGTAAAAAGATGGTTAAAAAATGTGGTGTCTATTACCCTCGGTGTTATGGTGGCAGTGCTGATAAATGGTGGTATAGCTTATGGTAATGAAGTACTAGAAAAAGAAAAAACACAGGAAGAGCAGATAGCGGAACTTAAACAGGAGATTGAAAATCTTAAGATGCAATTTGGAGATCCAGGAGTTCTTTCCACTGAAAGTGGAGTGCGTGCAATGAGAACTTTGAGAGCTTCTGCAACTGGGGAAGGGGTTCATTTTCTATCTCTTAAAGGTGATGTAGATGCAGAAAATTATAATAATGATGGGGCAACTGGGCCTAATTCCATTGCAATAGGTGTGGGAGCATTAGCTAATGGAGATAGTGGAACAGCCATAGGAAATAAGGCAAGAGGAACAGAAAAATCTGTGGCAATAGGACCAAATGCAACTACTCATCAGGACAGGGTGGAAAAGCCTTCAGGTGGAGGAGCAAGTGTAATAATGGCTGAAGAATATGATTCTAAGTCATCTGTAGCAATAGGAGATTCAGCTTTTGCAAGGGCAGATAAATCAATAGCAATAGGAAAAGATAGTGAAGCTGGATTTTTAGGGTATGTCTTTCAACGAGATAAACAGATTCCAGGAATAGCAATAGGTTCGGGAGCAATTGCTAATGCCTACTTTGCAAATGGTGAAGATTATAATAATGTAAAAAGTAGTGGTTTAGCAATAGGTGTGGATGCCAAAGCAACAGGTTCAGGTCCGGGAATAGCAATTGGAGATGATGCTTTTGTTGGAAACAGAGGTGCGATTGCATTAGGTTATGGAGCAAAGGCATATCTTGGAGATACTAATGCTAACAAACATGAAGTAACAAGTCCAAATGGAATAGCAATTGGAACTGATGCTATGGCAAAGGGAAGAAACTCAATAGCAATAGGTGCAGATTCTGGAGTGTATGAAAAAATAGGTACAGCTAACTCCGGTTCCAGTACACCAGCTGAAACAAATGCTGTAGCCCTTGGATACCATTCTAAAGTTGAGAGACGTGGAAGCGTGGCACTAGGAGCATGGAGTGAAACCAGAAGAGTGTCTCTTCCGGGACTTGACGAGAGCAGATATGCAACAAATGGAGATTATGGTTCCAATGTAGTAGTTGCTCCATTTTCAAATGCAAAATTAAAATTTTATGATCTTATGAATGGTGCAAACTATAATGACACTAAGAATACAGATACGGTAAAAAAACTTGCAGTAAATGGAGTTGTATCTGTAGGTGGAGTTTATAAAAAGGATTCAGGAGGAACAGTATCTTTTGGAAGACAGATAATAAACGTGGCAGATGGTACAGAAGATACAGATGCAGTTAACTTAAGACAGCTTAAGGGAGCAGTGAATGGTATAGGTACTCACTTTGTTTCAGTGAAAGGTGATTCAAATTTAGGTAACTATAAGAATGATGGAGCAACTGCAAATAAATCAGTAGCAATAGGAACAAATGCAAGAGCAGGTGGAGAAGGAGCCACAGCAGTTGGAAATAATGCATATGCAGAAACTAACTCTGCAATTGCAATAGGAGAAAATGTTTATGCTACTAAGCCAGGTCGTTCTTATGCAGGATCTGGTATAGGTATAGGAACTAATATTTTTGCAAGTGATGGAACAATAGATATTGGAATAAAATCACCTAATGTAGAGATGATGGGTGGTAAATATAGAGGAACTAACACTATAACTAATCGTCGTTCTTCAACTACAGTGGGAACTGAATCGTATGCAGCTGCACACTATGCTACAATATTAGGGGCATATTCAAGAATTAATACAAATCCAAGTGTCGTAGCAGAAAGACAGGTATTGTTTGGTCATGAAATATCACCAAGAGTCCAAGGATTTGCATCAGCAATAACAGGAGCCTTAAATGAGATGAATGTGGATGGAGATACCAGATATGATGGGCTTGCCAATGTAATAAATGGTACTTCAAATATAATTAATCATGCTAATGGTGCAGTGATTTTAGGGGCAGGAAATACAATTGAAAATTCTTTGCGTGATTTGGATACGACACTGAGTGATTCAGGTATTAAAGATCCAAAAAACTTTAATAACTTAGTAAAAACTGGGGATAATGCTCTAGGTTCAGTTGGAATACTTGGAGGAGGAAACCAAGTTGAATCAACAATATTTGCAAATGTTCAAGGAGTAAGAAATACCGTTGAAAATAGTGAACATATAGGAACAAATGGTTCATATAATAGAATAACTAATGCAGACAAGGCAGTTGTTATTGGTAATGATATAGTTCTTGCAGGAACTAACGAGCATAAGGCACAGAGAAATATTGTATCTGGATTTTATGATCCAAAACAAAAAATATCATCTGATTTATTTGAAAACACTACAGTGGAAGTAAATGGAAAGCAACTGAATGGTTATCGTTATATAAACGATTCAAATTCTACAGTACTGATAAATGATAGAGAATTTAATGAAAATGTAAAAACAGGAGAAAATTTTAAATTTTACTCAGCAAATGATTTTGCTGGTAGTGAATATAACCCTTATATGAAAGAATATGTAAAAACAGCAGATGTAAGTGGATTAACATATTTAAAAGATGATGGAGAATATATTATTGAAAATGGTAAATTTGAAAAAGTAGAAACAGTATCTGGATGGTTTAGTTCAACATTTTTTATTGATGGACAGCAAGTAAATAAGAATGATCCAAGACTGGCTAATAAAAAAAGCTATACAAAAGGATATTATAAAATCAATGGAACAACAGCTGACAGTGTACAAGTGGCTACAGTTGGTAGCATAACACAGAATATAGCATCAGTAAGTGATGGAAAAAATATTAAAACAGGTGCTAAAGATATAGTAGCTCTTGGTAATAATATCACAGCTCAGACAGATAACTCTGTATACTTAGGAGCAAATTCAAGTGATGGTTTTGTAGATAATCAGGCTAATAAGGATGCAGGACATAAAGTAACTACAGCTGGTACGAGTGCATATAACAGTGCAACTATAGGTGAGACAGAATATAAATTTGCAGCAGGAACACCTGTGGGAATAGTATCAGTAGGAGCACCAGGAAAGGAACGCCGTATAGAAAATGTTGCAGCAGGACTTGTGTCAGAGGATTCAACAGATGCAATTAATGGATCTCAATTATATAGTGTTATAAAAAATTCAAGTGCAACATTAAAATATGCTGGAAATGGCTATGATACAGGAATAGATGATACTAATGCCAAGATAAATCTGAATACTGGAACATTAACAGTTAAGGGGGAAACTCAGGGAGAAACTGATTCGAATATAGTTACCAAAGCTAAGGCCAATGGAGAGATAGTACTTGATTTAAATAATACTATCAAAGTAGGAGGAACCAATAAGGTAACTATAGGTGGAGACGATGGTACAGTAGAAACAGGAAATGTAGTTATAAATAAAGATGGAGCTACAATTAATAAGGGAACAGCTAATCAGATAGTTATGAATTCTACCGGAATTACTTTAAGTAATGATACAACACCTGTTAATAATATTTCAATAAGCAGCTCAGGAATAAGTGCAGGAAATAAGGTTATATCAAATGTAGCTGATGGAGCAGACAACAATGATGCAGTGAACGTAGGTCAGTTAGAGGAAGTTAAGACTCAAGTTGCTGCCAACAGTAACCTTAAATATGCAGGAGACACTGGAAATGGAAGTATCTCTCTTAAAGATGGTACATTAGGAATTAAGGGAGATGGAAATGGAATTAAGACAGTGGCAGATGTTGATGGAAATGGAAAGGTTGGACTTGAAGATATTGTCTATGTAGGTGGTAAAGAGCAGCCAAATTCAGTTGAAATAGATGGATTTGGAGGTAAAGTCAAAGTTGGTATAGATGATAATCAGGTACAGCTAGATGGAAGTGCTGGAGAAATTAAAGCTGGTCAAAATGTTGTTATAAATGGAGGAAATAAATCTCAGATACTTGTAAAAGGATCAGGAACAGATAAGGTAAAGATAGATGGA